>DOMV01000178.1 GCA_003509805.1 Planctomycetaceae bacterium | reverse complement strand
GCGTCCAGGGCGTCGTCGTCCAGACCAACAGGTCGATGACTCCCGTGAAATCGTGCCGTTGCCATTTCGCGATGCAAAGTTCCTCGTTGAACATCGTGCAACCATCGCCGAGCGGGTCGACGAGCGGAAAGCGTACGAAAACACTCGGGTCGGCGACTTCGCGATATCCTTGGCCGACTTCGCCGCTCGAAAGGGCGGTGCCCCCCTGCGCCCACCACCAGACGATCTTATGCCCCTGGTAAAGCAAACCGCGGTCGAAAAGATTCTTCAGGGACCACCAGACCGATTCGACGAACGATTGATGATAGGTCACGTAGGCTTTGTCGAGATCGATCCAGAAGCCGAGGCGCTCGGTCACCTCTTCCCATCGCTTCATGTAGCGAAAAACGGATTCCCGGCACTTGAACACGAACGGTTCGATCCCGTAGGCTTCGATTTCCTCTTTCGAATGAATGCCCAGTTCCTTGCAAACCTCGACCTCGACCGGCAGGCCGTGGGTGTCCCAGCCGCCTTTGCGTTCGCACAAGAAACCTTTCATGGTCTTGTAGCGGGGATAAAGGTCCTTGATCGCCCGCGACAGGCAATGACCGGGATGCGGGATGCCGTTCGCCGTCGGCGGCCCCTCGTAGAAAACGAACGGCCTGCCGTTTTTGCGCAGTTCGAGCGATTTTTCATAAATGCCGTTTTCTTTCCAAAAACGAACGGTCTGTTTTTCCAATTCGTCGAAAGATTGCGACGGATCCGGCTGGGGAAGTGTGTCTTCGGACATCGTTGTTCGCGTTGTTGGTTCGTGTCGTTGGTTCGTGCCGTTGTACCGTGTCGCCAGTTACAGGGTCGCCGGGACGCCCGTGACGATTCTGGCCGGCTTCGGCTCCGCGCCGCCCGTGTTCGCACGACTTCTTTTCTACGTCAGTTTTGCGGCTAATTTCGATCGGACGGATTCAATCAATGTTTCCACCAATTTTTTTGCTTTCCAGTAACATCAGGTCGTTAATCTCGATCTCGTCGTCTTTTTGGAAACGTGCGTATTCACCGCTTTTGAAAATATACGGTTCACCGGCGATACCTTTGTTGTGGACGAGGACGTTTCGGATTTCCTTATGTTCGCCGAATTGACCGACGAGGTCCGGTTCCAAGGCGTCGATTCCCGTGGTTCTCTCCAAATACGTAAACCAGTCTTGCGTATTCTTGAAGGAGATATCCATTAAATTTTTCTCGATGATCGTCTGGAGAAGCGTCTCGAAAAGATTTGTTCTGGCTCCAGAATCCAGGATCGTATCGAAAGGAATCTGCTTTCCACGTAGCGAGCCGGGAAAAAATTTCAACCATGATGCGAGCGTATCATTGAAAAAATATTCAAATATCGAAATGTCATTGATGAAAGTTGACGGCCTCAAAAAAACACGGATGTAATCGTTGGATTTGCTCGCGGCTTCTCGCAATCCAATCGGGATGAAAACAACGTTCGGGTCAAAATGCGGGAGAGCTGGAATAAATTTCCAAGCCATTACCGTATCTTCGAAATACCGATGATTGCCGGCAATCTCTTCGATATATTGCGCTGCTATCCGATTGATTTCATCTACTAATTCTTTTTTCATGGATCGCTCCACGAAATGTCTGCCAGACATTCCCCTTTTCCTGCAATTGTTGGTTGACTTGTTGGATTTTCTCCGGCGATACGTGTTTATTGATGTTGATAACGTTAAATGCCAGCTCGCCGTCCATACGAACCGGATTCATATCGGCCCAAAAATCTTTTATTCCGAGATCCTGCAATATCTTTTCCACATCCTCCTGATATTCGACGGGCATCATGATATACGGACCGGCGGTTCCATCCGTTGAAACATAGAGATAATCCGGCGGAGCAGACATGGGATATCCTTTCGTGATCGGGGTTACGGGGTCGAATTTACAACGTCGCCAGGACGCCCGTGACGATTTTGGTCAGCTTCGGCTCCGCGCCGCCCGCGATGGCGATGATGTCGGCGATCTCGGCCGGTTTCAGGCATTCGGGAAAACAAAGGTCGGTGATGATCGACAGCCCGAGCACCTTCATGCCGGCATGGGCGGCGACGAGCACCTCCGGGACGGTCGACATGCCGACGACATCGGCGCCGATGGTGCGCAGGAAACGATATTCGGCCCGGGTTTCGAGGTTTGGACCGAGCACGGCGACGTAAACGCCCCTGTGGCAAACGAAGTTTTCCTTCCGGGATATTTCGAGCGCCGTATCGATCAACCGTTTATCGTACGGCTCGCACATGTCGGGAAACCGCGGCCCGAGACGGTCGTCGTTGATCCCGACGAGCGGGTTGAGGCCCAGCAGGTTGATGTGGTCCTCGATCACCATGATGTCGCCCGCCCGGTACTGCGGATTCATGCCGCCGCAGGCGTTCGAGACGACCAGCGTCTCCGCGCCGAGCGCCTTGATGACGCGGACGGGAAAAGTGATCTGCTTCAGGTCGTACCCTTCGTAAGCGTGAAACCGGCCTTCCATCGCGACGACCGGCGTGCCGTTGAGCGTGCCGCAAACGAGATTGCCCGCGTGCGTCGTCACCGTCGAGCGGGGGAAATGCGGGATTTCGTCGTAAGGCAGGGTCAGTTCGGCGTCGATTTGTTGGGCGAGTCCGCCGAGCCCGGTCCCGAGCACGATTCCGACTTTCGCCCGGGGTTGCCATTTCTCGCGGATGAAAGCGACCGCTTCCCGGATTTGATCGTGAAGATGTAACATGATTTTACCTGCTTTTTGTTATTCGGAAATGCTGAAATGGAATTCCATATTCGCAACGGGACGTCGATACACCCTTCACCGCGATATTTTTCAATGGTCGCTCCGCCAGTTTCGTACAAGGTCCGCCAATTCCGCGGTCAAATTGTGTACGTCTCCTTGATTCGTGCCGGCTTCCATTCGACCAACATACCGAAACAACTCCGGTGCTGTTTTAGACGACTCTTCGACGAGAGCGTAAAGCTTGTTTTTTACAACGGCCGTCGATTTATCCGTGGCTGCGGCAAACAAACGGTCAATCCGCATCAGCTTTTCCTGAAAAG
The DNA here is from genome assembly GCA_003509805.1 of Planctomycetaceae bacterium. Classification (GTDB taxonomy): domain Bacteria; phylum Planctomycetota; class Planctomycetia; order Pirellulales; family Thermoguttaceae; genus UBA8133. The sequence goes on along the minus strand of DOMV01000178.1, from coordinate 1,467 downwards.
CGTCTTGAGCCAAGCCGAAGAAGTCGCAATATCGCTCCGGGTGTTTACCAAGAAGCGTCCAGCACCAAAATTCCGGCGGTTCACGACCGGGCAGACACACGACTTTCGTTTCACGATGTTGCGATTCCAGTTGGATCTTGATTTCATGCCCGTCTCCATCCAGTACAAAAACGACGTCGCTCAGTTTACGAAAAAGCCCCAGCGTGTGTTGGTGGGCAAGAAACTGATCCTTACCCGAATCCCGACCGATAAGGATGTCGTTTTGGCTCATATCGATTTCGGGTCCAAGGTGATCGAAAACACCGCGCAAGAACGCTTCCGCTTCGGCATCTTCACAGATGAATGAAAGCATTTCCTGCGATCTGCCGTAGAGCGACTTCTGGATGGCGTCACGAAAAGCCTGTTTATGGATGACGTTATCTGATGTTCGTTCGAGGAAGACACGTGCTTCCGAAGGAACCGAATCCAACACGACAGGGCTGTGAGAAGTACAGATGACCTGTAAATTGTTTCGGATCGCCAAGCGATGTAATTCCAACATCAACAATTGCTGAATGTAAGGATGCAAACCGACGTCGATTTCATCGATCAAGACTAACGCGTCGTGTAATTTTGACAATTGCATCGACAGCCGGATGACGGCTCGCTCGCCTGAGGACATGTGGAATTCAGAATAGTGCACGGAATTATTTCCGTCGGGCGTTTCGCGAATGGCGACAAGTAAATCCTTTGCACCTCCTTTCTTGCGAATACATGCAAGACGCGCGTAATTGTACCCGAGAATGGACTGAGCAAAGCGTATCAGGGAAGAGTCGACGTTTTCCGTATTGCAATCGTGATGAGACATCTGGAGGATGCTACGGACTTCGGAGGGATTGGTGAGTTTCGAGAGCGTATGCAGATAAACGTTCCGTTCCGGCTGCTTACCGCCCTTGCGCCCGACGAAACTGAGATTCCACTTGCTTTTTCCGCGGCGCCAAACCATTTGCGCCATGGAAGCGTTTTCACTGTAGGAGACGTGAATCTCGGCGTTCTCATGGGAATCGGAAAGACTCGCGTCAGTCGATTGAAAGCCTGGAAACAGCTTGGTCGGTGTCAAGGTCGTCGCAAGGGGGGTGGAATTCGAACGGTAAACACATGCGAGTGCGAAAAGAACCGTTGATTTCCCGCAACCGTTCGCTCCGGCAAGAACACAGACCGGGAAGCTGAATTTTACGGCTAAATCCTTGATACCGCGTAAATTCTTGATCTGAATCCGATCAATATAATCATCTCGCGTCGTCCATTGGTCTCGAAGTTGTGTCCAGATTTGTTCGAAGTTTCTCCTGATCGCACTCATGGAATCGAATCCTCCTTGTGATCGGAATATTGACAGGTCCCGGTCGTTTTGATCTGCAATTCCTCCAGTTGTTTCGCCTCGACGAAATCCGGGGCGCCGGTCATCAGGTCGCTCGCCTTCATGGTCTT
>DOMV01000496.1:252-5287 GCA_003509805.1 Planctomycetaceae bacterium | reverse complement strand
GTCGGCGCGAAAACGGCTTCGTCGCAGGAAGTATTGGCGATGAAAGTTTCCGGTAAGCAGCCCGAGGTCGATCCCGTCACCGGGCCGAACGTCACCGGTATCACGATCAAAAAAGCGTCCGCCATGCTCGGTGAAGGAACGCTGCAGGTCCAGTATACCTATTCCGGTCGCACACTCAAAATCCGCATGGGAAGTGAGGATTACGGCCCGGAAACAATCCTGACCGGTGATGCGCAAAATGTGCCGATCTACCGCAAAGACCTGGCCGGGTACATCCTCGTCGATGTGAATTTCGCGGCACTGCGGACAAACAGTTCCTATTCGGACACTTACACCATCACGACACCGAAGGGAAACCTGATTCCGAATTTCGAAGGCTATGTGCGTCCGATGTAGTCAGGCCGAAAACCTGACACATCTTGTTGACAATGTTCCGGTATTTTAAGGGCGAAATCGATTAACGCAACGAATAGTCACAGAGAAAGATTAGCCGGAAAAGTGCCGACAAACCAAGTGTCCGGTCGAAAAAGTCAAGAGGCTTCCGAATTTTTCGGAAAATACTTGCAACTATCGACCGGAAATAGGTTTACAAAGGAACCGTGGTTGTTTGACCAACTATTGTACCTACGGGGTAAATTGATCGGCCCATGTGAAGCCGATCGGTGAAACAGCTCCCCGGACAACGGGGGACACAGGCAAGGCTTCTTAGCCGTGGTAGTCCCTCTAGGTAGAGTTTTCACAAGGTTACTTAAGAGGAAACCAGCCTATCACCTTCGGTAAACGAAGTCCCCGTTCCCGACAATACAGAAGCCGTCCGGCCTAGGAAACCGGAATAAGGAACGGTCCACTCGAACAAATGATCTCGTAACCATCAAATGTTTCTTGATACGAAAAGTGTCTCGGTTGGCGGAGCGGTCAATTATCCGTCGATGTTTGGAGGAGCAGCAGAACGCTGTCGGGTGAGTAAAGAGGCGGAACCTAACTGAAAACACAACGTGCCAACAAGAGAACCGGAGAAGCCCGATCAAGTAGAACGTCGTACCTGTACGACAAACGGCGGTTTGCATGGATAACCCGCAAGGGCGAATCCCCGCCGATGAGAGGATCGGGTGGCGGAGCCCCCGTAGTAGTCCGAGGACGGGAAAGCCGTCCACATGGCGAAGGGGGGCAGGATGTTTTGATTTTGGACGGCAGAAAATGTTCAATAATTGAAAGGCTTTTCAATGAACGTTAATGAAGTTCGAAGAAGATTATGGGAGCAGTCGAAAGAACAGAAGGCGAATCGCGAATCGGGCCGCCCGTTGTTTCCGAGCAATCCGTATGATAAACGGTCTCGGCAACTGATGGACCTGATGCACAACCCGACGTGGTTGCGCGAAGCCGCCGAGAAGGTTCTCGCTCGTTCTCAAGGCAAAGCGGTAGGCGTGGATAAAGTGACGGTCAAACAGTTTCAGGAGAAATTGGATGACCATCTCGAAGAACTACGCCTCGAATTGAAGCGTGGAACGTACCAACCGAAACCGGTCAGGCAGGTTCTTATCCCGAAAGCGAACGGCAAAATGCGAGCGCTGGGAATTCCCTGTTTGCGGGACAAAATCGTTCAAGAGGCCGTTCGATTGGCACTCGAACCGATTTTTGAGGTGGAATTCCACGAAGACTCTTACGGATTCCGACCGAATCGGAGTACGCACGACGCGGTGTTTCAATGTCGATTTCTCATGATGCAGAAATTCACATGGGTCGTCGAAGGAGACATCAAGGCGTGTTTCGACAACATTTCTCACAAGACGATACTCAAAGTCGTCCGGGAAAAGGTGATGGACAATAAATTCCTCGACCTGATCGAGCGCTTTCTCAAGGCCGGTGTCAGCATCGACGGAGTGGTTCATCCGACGGAAAAAGGAGTGCCCCAGGGTGGTGTCATCTCTCCACTTCTCTCCAATGCCGTTCTCAACAAGCTGGACTGGTTCCTGCACGAGAAGGGCATATACGGGAGAAGGCAGTTGCAGCGTAATCGTCGCTACGGCGAATCCAACATTCGCTTTGTACGATACGCCGACGACTGGTGCGTTTTCATTACGAGAGGATCGAAGCAGCTTGCCGAGATGCTCCGTAAAGAAATCGCGGAATTCCTGCTCCGGGAAACCGGATTGGAACTCTCGGAGGAAAAGACGCACATCACCCATATCAGGGACGGCTTCGATTTCCTGGGTTTCCGGCTGTTTGCAGGTATCGGACGAAACGGGAAGATTGTTCCGAAGATCAAGGTCGGTCAGAAAGCGATTGAAAACTTCAAGCGAAACGTAGACAGGGAAATTCGTTACGTATCCACGCCGGTTTCCATCGCGGCCCGAATTCATCGAGCCTCGAAGGTTGTTCTGGGATGGGGCCAATATTTTCGTATCGCGCACAATTATGCGAAAGTCGCCGGGCGTCTGGACTACCATACGTTTTGGTCGATGGTAAAAGCGATATGCAAAAAGTTGGATATTTCCACGGCTCAGTGCATGAAACGGTTCAAAGCGAAAGGGACCATCCATTATCAAGGGGTGGAATATCTCGCACGTCTTTCGAACATGTCCATGACACATGATTTTACGAAGCCCGATCCGTACACGCCTGACGGAATCGTCGAATACGAGCACGATCTGGAAGTCGATCTGCCGCCGAAACGCAGCAGCGAAGGGATCAGACCCGGCATCATGGACCTGAAACTCGCACAATTGCGCAAGGATGAATTTCGTTGTCGCAAGTGCGGAAAGCGCGTCATGACGGGAACGTCTCAACTGGATCATATCCGTCCCGTAAAGAGCTTTGCCAGTTACGAAGCGGCCAATTCCGAAGACAATCTGCAAACTCTTTGCACCGATTGCCACAAGGAAAAGAACGCCTTGGAACGGAGAAAGAGAAAGAATGCCTCCACGATTTAGAAATGTCTGGAAAGCCGGGTGCTTGGAAACTTGCACGCCCGGTTTGGGGTTGGGGCCGGGGTGCAATCCCCCGGCCTACACCACGAAACGAACGACGGCGTTGGTCGCACTCGCTATCATCTTACCGTTGCGAAAAATAACGCGACCGCATCAACCGACGCGATGACCGCCTTTTCGATTTGGACGGGCAAGCCGGTCGGAACGCAGGCGAACTTGAACAGCAGTTATTATTTTTCGACGGAATCGCCCGGCTCACTCACTGTCAGCAACGCCTCGAATTGGCCAACCCGCGGATTTTGGATTCGCAATCGCACGGTCAATGGCGGCAACGGTGATCTGCGTTACGTCGATTATCGCAGTGGCAACACGCTCTATGTCAAGCCGGTCACTTGGGGATATGTGCAATTCAAAAGCGGAAGCCTCGAACTCAAGTCGGGCATGGCGATCATCGGAAGCACCTATGGCACAACCGCGATCATTGATCAGGTTGTCGTGACGAGCGGCTCTTGGGCGGCGGGCAATGCAACCGGAACGCTTATCCTCAAAAAGATTGTCGGTAGCACGTTTTACAACAACGATTCGATCAAAGTGGACGACACGCAGCACGCACTGGTTGCCGCCACATCGACACGCGGCTATCGCGGTTTTACTGCGACCAACTGGTATGCGAACGACAAAATCGAACCGACCGCCGACATTGACATCGGTATCAATCTCCCGGAATCCGGCCTGTTCAAAAATCCCGCGACCGAAAACATCGCCCCTGACGGCGTGATATTCAGTCATCACACAGCCCAAGAAGAAGCGTTGATTCTCGAATCATTGCTTGCCGAAAACAGCGTCGGAATCTGGATTCGCCAAACCATCCTCGACGGCACACAAGCACGGCAAGACATCGATGGAAGTTTGTCAACTTCATGGTACTGAATAGAAATATGCCTATATTTACCGTCTCAAATCATTTTGAATGTTCGTCGCATCAATGCGAGAAAATATTCAATCGTTATGACAGCATCATGGCCGATCGGTTGATGCAATGTGTTGCGCGATTTGAATCGGCCACACAATACAACGCTTGCAACGTCAATCGCTTCGACGCAAACAACATCTCATCGCGTCATAACACGGTTGTTCGATTCGCTTCAGGTGGCAAATGGCATTACAAAGCAACCGCTATTTTTGATGCCGACAAGTTGTTTGTCAATCCAAGTGTTCGTGTGTCCGGCATGTTCACATTGACGCGATCTTGGGACACCGGCACGAAAGGAACGTTCGAAGCGATCCGACCATCGTTTCAACAAGCAGCAGGAACATTCGATGCGCTCATGTATCTGAAGTACGCATCGGCTGTTGGAGCGTTCGACGCTCGCACCACGTTTTTCAAAAACTGGTCAAGTACGTTTGACATCATGCCCGGCTATCAACGGGTCAAAACGTCAGGACTTTTCGATGGTACAGGTCAAACCAAAACTTCGTTGCCGCTTCACAAACAAGCGTTCGTTAAACCCTGTTGGCGGATTTTGATTCGCAACACAGCGACCAACGAACAACGCGATCTTGGCTTCATTAATTTCGATTCCGCCGAAAAATCAATCATTGACATTGAACTGCCCGACGGCAATTATGAGATCACGCTGTTGTATTCGTCGTTGTTTTGGTCGCGTGCCATTGACCGCGTTGTGCGTAACGTCACAATTCGCTCGGACGCTGAACCGGCTCTTGGCTTGCCGCCCATCCTCAATCTGCGAAGTGAAATCGAAAACGGAATCACCCGTATTTTATGGGATTCGGAGAGCGGCTTTGATGATGTGACGTTCGGCCTTTGGTTTTCCGAATCACCACCAGTTGTCACTTTTCGAGAGTCGGATCAAATTGTCGAATACTCTGATTCAATACTCGAATATCGCGGCAACGTCACGCAAACACAATCAATGTGGTGTGTCGTCACGGCGATCAAAGCCAATATGCGCGGCCCGGCATCGGAAATCTTCTTGCCGTGGGAAAGCACGCCGCCAAAACGACCGAACGATCAAATGGTTTTCCACCAGTTTCTCGACGAAAAATTGCAGCAACGCAACGTAAGCACGTTGCATCGCGGATGAGCT
>DOMV01000496.1:0-207 GCA_003509805.1 Planctomycetaceae bacterium | reverse complement strand
ACATCAAACGGTTATTGGTGATCAATGTTTTCCTCAACGGCGGCGTATTGGCCTTTGGCGGCCTTGTAAAATCGCGAGGCCGTGCCTTTGCGGGCGATCTCGCGTTGAATCGAACTGCTGATCGTCGCTTGCGGCGTTTGACCGTTCAAGTTCGGACAATAACCACGATCTCGAATCGCCTCAACAATTTGCCGCACATTGAGCGGC
>DOMV01000066.1:1026-2598 GCA_003509805.1 Planctomycetaceae bacterium | reverse complement strand
CTCCTTTCTGTGTAGAGGGTAATGTTGAATTGTTCGGTGCTATTCATTGTGCTATTCATTCGGGAAGCAAAAAACATGCCGTTTTCGCAAGCGATGAAATGACAATATGTTATGTTCGGCCATTCGTCGGCGTCGTCATTCGAAAACTGTCATTTTGACAGGAAAGGACATTGAACTCGCGAAAAATTACTCTCTTCCTCAAAATAAAAAACGGCCTCATTCGTTTGTTTTACATCGAGTTACCCCTCTTTGGGCGATCACACGGCGAGTTCCTCGCCTTCGCTTTTGGCGACGACGACGGCACAGCAAGTGTCGCCGTACACGTTGACCGCCGTGCGGCACATGTCCAGCGGTCGGTCGACGGCCAACACCAACCCGATCCCCTCCGGTGGGAGACCGACGGCGTTGAGAACGATCACGATCATCACCAGCGACGCCATCGGAATCCCCGCCGTGCCGATTCCCGTCAGGAGTACCATGAGAACGGTCAGGCACTGTTGGAAAAACGTCAATTCGATGCCGTAAGCCTGCGCAACGAAAAGAACCACCGCGCATTCGTAGAGCGATGTGCCGTCCATGTTGACCGTTGCGCCGAGCGGTAATATGAAACCCGCCGTCTCTTCCGAAACGCCGTCTTTTTCGACGACGTCCCGCAATGTCAGCGGCAAAGTGCCGTTCGAGGATGCCGTGGAAAACGCCGTCAACAAAACCGCTCCCATATTACGAAAATGTTTCCACGGATTGCACTTCCCGATCCAGCGGACGCAGAGCGGCAACGTGACGAACATGTGGAGGACCAACGCGGAAAAGACAACCATGAAATGCAGGCCGAGTCCCTGGCCGAGCCGGGCAATGCCGTCTGATTCTCCGGCAAAGAGCGCGACGTTTTTCGCGAGGATGCCAAACACGCCGAGGGGAGCGAACGCCAACACGAACACGGTCAGTTTCATCATCACGGTAAAACCGGCGTCGAAAACATCGATCAGCGATGGAACGTTTTTCTCGTCGCGCGATCGTGCCAGGAAAACGCCGAACAGGATCGCGAAGACGACGATCGGCAGAAGATTTCCGGCCGCGAGATCGGCAAACAGATTTTTCGGTACGATATTGAGGAGCGTTTCCCGAAGCGGCGACGCCTCGATTTTCATCGCGCCGATATTTTCTCCGAGCGAAACATCGACGCCAACGCCGGGCCGGACCAGGTTGACCAACGTCAGCGCGGTCAGGATCGCGAGCATCGACGTCAGCAGATACATCGCCATCGCCTTGAAACCGAGCCGTCCGAGTTTCCCCGTCGTGCGGATTCCGGTGATCGCGGACACCAACGAGCAGAAGACCAAGGGGATCACGACCATTTGCAGGAGCCGCAAAAACAGGTCGCCGAGCCAGGAAACGTAACCGACGTGATCGGGAAACAGAAATCCGTACCCGCCGCCCAAAAGGATCGCGAGAAGAATCTGCCAATGTAAGGCGAGACGAAATTTTGAGTTCATGACATGAAAATCACTTGACGACATCGACGTGTTTCATCGCTTCGAGGGTTTCGGTGAAGAGTTGGTCGAGTGTCCAGCC
>DOMV01000066.1:0-972 GCA_003509805.1 Planctomycetaceae bacterium | reverse complement strand
ATATCCTGAACGCTTTTCGACGGTCGCATCAAGGCCGCCGCGCCGATCAGGCCGGTCAATTCGTCCGTCGCGTACAGAATCTTTTCCATGCGGTGTTCCGGCTCGAATTCGACGCCGGTGTTGCCCCAGCCGTGTGACGCCGTCGCCCGGATGATCCGTTCGTCGATGCCGTGTTCACGCATGATTTCCTGTTGTTTTACGCAGTGTTCCTCGGGAAATTTCCCGAAATCGAGATCGTGCAGCAGGCCGACGACTCCCCAGAATTCGGCTTCGTCACCGAAACCTTCTTTTTCAGCGAAATACTTCATCACTCCTTCCATCACTTGGGCGTGATAGAGAAGGAACGGGTCGTCGTTGTACTGCGTCAACAAATTCCAGGCATCCGTGCGATTCATGAAGCACTCCTGTCGTGTTCGAGCATGGTTTTACATGAAAAGGTATCGAAGTATCATCCATTATGAGAAAAACAATGTTCCAATTATATCGCGATTCCATGAGGATGAAAACAACTGGTGAGAAATCGAAAGCCAAGAAACGCCGACACCCCGACCCAGCCAAGACCGAATCGGGGTGCTTTCAGGACTATCGAGTTCTACGCCGGAACGCCGTCTTCTTCGTCGGGCTTTTTCAAGCCCGGTACCCTGGGCAACGAATTGATCGCCGCCGCTTGTTCCTGCTGATCGACGTGCGTGTAGATGTTCATCGTCAGCGATAAATCCGAATGCCGGGCAAGAATTTGGGCCGTTTTCGGCGCGACTCCCGCCTTGCCGAGATTGCTGATGAACGTATGCCGGAGGCCGTGGAAGTCGGCGAAGAGACCGGCCTTGTTTTCGTACACGAGGAATTCGCTTTCTTCACGGCGGCGGCGCTCTTCCGGATCGTCCGTTTCCGCGATCCAGAAACGTCTTGCGGAATCGAGGTCGCGTTTGATCATGTCCGACGTCTTTCTGTCGACGCCACAAGTCTTTTTCG
>DOMV01000273.1:6055-7492 GCA_003509805.1 Planctomycetaceae bacterium | reverse complement strand
AATGAGATCATGTGCGAATCCGCTCAATGGAACACGGAAATCGAACATTCATTCGAGAATTCCGGCACCTACATCGTCAGGCTTTCCGCAGTGCATAAATGGGGTCGGGACGGAGCGGCGTCGGTAACCGTAACGGTTCGATAGATCGTAGCTGTTGACACGAATGATAAAAAATCGAAAACATCGCCGCCGGTGGGCCTTGCGGAAATTGAAACCATGAGCGATCCCATTGAAGGAATCGAAGAACTGATCGATCTCGGCGGCACCGGGGGAAACGGCCTGCTGGACGATGTATTCAGCGGCGAAGAGGGTGTTGCCACGACATTGCTACGGGATTTCGGCGGTTCGGCAACGATCGTATTTCCGGGAGATTTAGGCGAATACGACAGGCAAACCGATTCGTACCCGGATAAAAAACCGGACTCGGTATATACGGTTCCGTTTTCAAAAGAAACGGGCACCTTTGCTTCCGGTCGTGTCGCGGGCGCGGTTCGCGAACGTGTCGGCGGTACGCTGATCCAATCCGGCGATGTCGTCGGCATGATACCTTACGATTCGATAACCGGGACANNCAATTATTGCGGGAAAATGCCGCTTGGTGACCGGGAAAGCATGCTACGTGATCGTGGCGACGGAAGACGTGTCCAGTGGAAACGAGAACGCGGCAATCATCATTTTGGGAAGTAACCGATGAGTAATGTACAGGAATTCAAACGGCAGGTCGAAACGTTCAAGGCCAAGGTGCGGTCGATGTCCGAACAGCGCAACCGCCGTATCATTTTGTACCTTTTCACTTTGGTCAACACGGAAACACCGGTCCGAGAGGGCGTATTGCGTGAGAACTGGGAGCTTCATCCGGATTATCCCGGAGCCACGTTTGTCCGCGAACGCGCGCATTCTCCCGGCGAGGCCGTTGCCATGGCCATGAGACGCATCGCCAGCGAGCGGATCAACGGACGTCGTTGGTATTTTTCCAACAGGACGGCCTATGCGTTTCGGATTGAATTCGGATACAGCGTGCAGAAGCCCGGAGGCATGGTGCGGGTGTCGGTACGCCGCGTGGTCGGACTGATTCGTCGGGGTGCCTTATGAACATCGAGGATGTGCTCAAAGCCGGAGAAGCAAAGATATTCGGCATGATCGCCGCAGGGAAAATCAACATCCGCAAGGAAGACGTGCGGTTGCCGCAATTACTGTACGTTCCTCCGGGCGATGCGGATTCATTGTGGATCGAGATTACGGGCGAGGAGGACGATTCATGGGCGCTCACGGACGCTCGCGAAAAAACGTCCGGCGTGCTGAATTTCATCGTGAACGTGAAAATCGCATTCGGGACGGCTCGGGCCAACAACGTTTGCGGCATTTTATTGGACAGTTTTACCGTGATTCGCGGCCTGAAATCGTTTTTGCGGACGCCGGACGGCCGGGTGCTGCGGG
>DOMV01000273.1:168-5938 GCA_003509805.1 Planctomycetaceae bacterium | reverse complement strand
CTTCGGAAATTTTCAACCGGCTCCGGTACAACCAAAGAAAGGATTGAGTTATGACTTTGGACAAAGCCCCCATCGAAGTTCTCTACGACGCGCAGGTGACGCTCAAGCCGACACGATTGAAGAACACGGCTCTCGACATGGCCGAGATTCCGCTGGAAACGACCAACAAGACGTTGCCGGGCATTGAGGCGGCGGAAATCATCACGATCAGCACGGACAGTCCGTCGCAGGAGGTCGCGAAGAAAATCGTCGGCAAACTCGGCGGCTTGACGCAGATGGATTTCCAAGTCGTTCACGACCCGCTACTGCAATCGCGGCTCGTCGATCACGCCGGAACCCAGTTCGATGTCATTATCACGTACGACAATGCATCGCTCGATGAAATCGTCGTGATTATCGCACATGATTGTTTTCTGGTGACGCCCGGCAGCACGAGTTCGTCGCAGAACAATGCGTTCGGGCCGATGACCGTTTCCTTGCAAGGTAAAGGCGGCAAGAAGCTCCGCGACTGCCTCGAAGTTCAGACGGCGGAACGTCCGACGACGCCCCCCGGCGAGTAGTTTCTCATTTCAATGCCGTGCTGTTCGTGTTCAGGTTTTAACCATGCCGGCTTGACCGGCCCCCCCCCCAAGAAAGGTAAGTAAATCATGGCTTTTGACATCGAAAAGTGGATCAATACGAAGGCGAATGTGCCCTACGACTACTTCCCTATCGGAGGTGAGGTCGTTTTGTTGCGTCCGTTGAACGGCTTGGAATGGGATCAGGCCCGGATCAATGAGAATAGCGGCGGGTCGTTTTACCTGAATATGCTCCAATTTGGGCTGCTTCATCCGGATCGGAAGGAGCCGTATACGGCTGAAATTGTGACGAAGTTACTCCAAGACTGTCCGGCTGCGGCCATGAAAATCGCGAACCGAATCCGAGAGATTACGGTGGACACAATGATGGCGCAGAAGGAGCGATTGGAGCACGCGGAAAAAAACTCACTCGGGACTGGTCCATCGGAGCCTGGCGACGCTGGTGCCACTATTACGGCCAGTCCCCCCTCGGGCCCAAACCCGACATCGGCGAACTGATCGACCACGAGGCGTTTGTTCGGTGGGACCTGCTCAGGAGATCGGACGAGCATGGCGAGACGCGGGACGAGTCCACGATGGACACGATACTCCATCTTTTGCAAATGCTCGTTCGATTGCAGGTCGGGCCGGAATCCGTCGAGGACGTGCTCCGCCCAACGCTCTGTCCGGCCTACATCAGGCTCCGGACCAAGCGAAAAACGGAAGAGGAAACCACCAACGAAGCCATCAAAGCGAAAAACATCACGGAGAAGGCCTTTGTCGATGCCCTTCGCGCCAACTCGAAAACGTCATCCCGGATTTCCTACGAGGAAATGATGGCGCGATTCGGCAAATACATGCCGAAGAAAAAACGCCCGCCCGCCAAGGAAAAGGATTCCTAAATGTCCGACGACTCCGTTGCAACCCTGAATCTGGAAATCAATACCGCTTCCTGTATCGACCGGTTGAGGGAAGCGGATTTGGCGATGGACCAAACGTGTCACAGCGCGGAAGCACTGTCCGGGCAGGTCGGAAATTTGGGCAGTACTTTCCAGCAGGTGGCCGTGGCGATGGGTGCGGCCATGGGCGGGAAAAAGGCACTCGACTGGTTTGCCGACGGGTTGCGAGAGGCGTCGTATCTCCGGGAAGACATTGCGCAATTCGAGTGGATTTTTCGCAACGTCCGCGCGGAAGGAGAGAAGCTGATCGAAACGCTCACCGGCGACCACTACGGTCGAACCTCCCGGCAGGCCATGCAGTTGACGATGAACCTCATGTCGATGCTCAAAGGCATGGAATTGACGGATGTCGCTGCTGCACATTTATCTTCCGAATTCGGAAAGATGGCCGTCGATATCGGGTCGTTTCTCTCAAAAGACCCGAGCGACGTGATGAATGCGATGCAAAGTGCCATGATGGGTAACAGCATGGCACTCCGTTCCTACGGAGTGTTCCTCAATGAAGCGACGCTCGGTGCGGCGAAATTGCGGCTGGCCAAGGAAGGGATGACATTCGCCTCCGAGCGGGAAGAACACGCCTACGCAGTGCTTAGCGAGGTCATGCGGCAGCAGGCCGACGCGGTCGGCGACTACAACGTCGAACAACAGCACTATCGTGGCCAAATGGAAAAACTCGCTGCGTCGATGGAAAAGCAGCGTTCCATCGTCGGCGAAGAATTTCTCGATACCTTCGAATCCAACTTGCGGTCAATCAATGAGGGCTTGTCGGAATTTCTCAAGTATATCGGCGAAATGGACCCGACGACACGCAAGGCGGTTGTTGTATTCGGTACTCTCGTTCCGCTTGTCATTGCCGTAGGGGGCGCCTACAAAGCCGGGCAGGCCGTACTGGGGATTTATCGAGCGAAAAAGATGGAGGCGATCCTCGCGTCCCAATCACACGGTGCCGCGCAGCAAACGGAAACGGCGTCGACGGCGACTGGCTCGTCTGTATCGGCGGGCGGTATCGAGACGAGGTCACGGAGGAAATCACGCTCGCGGACGGTTCGACGGAAACCGTTACGAAAACCGTGTTCCGGTTCCACGAGCGGCCGTGGTCGCTGAATTTGGACGATAAAACCGAGGGGTGGAAAAACGATCTGTTCCCGGCGATTCCGACGCCCCGGTACAACGCCGCCCTGTCCGAGGTGGTGACGACGACCGAACCGGTGCTCGACGAAAACGGGAATCTCAGCAAAGAAACGCGAGAAATCCGTCGCGTTTTCCTGATCGGCGGACGGACGGAGAACGGCCTGACGGCGACGATCGAGGCGTTGAATCTTGACACGAATGCGTGGGAAACCGACTGGCCGGGCTTGGACCGGCGGTTCCCGCCAAAGGAGATTGAAGAATGATCACACCGGTCAGCTATATTGATACCGATTTCGGTGTTTATGGAAAACTGTACGTCGGCGCGGGCGAATCGCAGTACGAAGTCGGGGCGCGGTTCGACACCTTGCACGGGCTCGTCGCGACCGCCGTTGCGAAAAGCGAGGCGGCCTCCACTGGGCAAACCAACCTTTCCACCCGGATCAGCACGCTCGAAACCGAGTACGGCAAGGTCAACACGACACTCCTCAATCACCTTGCGCTCGAGAATCCACAGCACGTTCCGGATGCGACCGGGCATGGCGGCAAGCTGCTCGGGGTCGATGCCAACAATAATCTGATTTGGTCATCGCATCCGAGCGATATGGCAAAACACCTGCCGGCGGGCGGGCTTGAGGGGCAAATTCTCGGCATGTTGGACGGTGTGGCCCAGTGGATCACCGCCGCGCTCGGGGGCGGTGGCGGGACCGGGAACGTCGAAATCACCGCCGATTCCCTGTTCAAGGCGATGGTCGAACTGATCGCGATGAACTGGGAGGCTGATCCGAACACGCCGTTCAACCATCCGCCGGGGGCCTACAACGCCGTTCGGGCCGGTGTGTACGGCAATCGGTTCGTGTTTGTCGGCAACAAGGGAACCATTACGTGGAGTTACCGGGGAAATATCTGGTGGCCCGCCGACAACAAGCCCTTTGGTGAGGCCGACATCTATTCCATCTGCTACGGTGCCGACGAAACGAACAGGGGCATGTACATGACCATCGATTCGTCGAACCAGTTCTCGTTCTCGTGGGACGGACGGAACTGGATGAACGCGATGAGTCACGGCACGACCGAGGCGGCATTCCGGTGCGCGTGTTACGGAAACCAAACATTCATCATTTTCGGTCGTCGGGGAACGATTCTCCGGGCGACGTTTTCGCAGTATCAAAACCCGTGGATCACCGACGCGAACGGCAATCGTACCGGAATCGATTGGCAGATACAGAACAATTCGGCGGCGGAACTGGAGGGGCTGCTCTGTTGTTGCTTCGGGCTCGGGCATTTCGTGGCCGGGGGCGAACTCGGCAAGATCATCCGCTCGAAAGACGGGGCCAACTGGACGATTCAGAACATGACGCCGTTCGAGTCCTCCTCCGTCCAGGCGATGGCGTTCGGGAACGGACGCATCGTCGCGGCCGGACAAAACGGCAAAATCGCGATGACCACCGATCCGGACGTGGTCAACTGGAAGCTCATTGAAGAGCGTCCGTTCGGTACTGAAACGGCGATTTACTCCATGACGTTCGGCGGCGGGCTGTTCGTCGCGGCAGATTATTACGGACGCATTGCGACGAGTTCGGACGGCGAACATTGGAAGCTCTGGTTTCCGTACCAGATGGAGCAGAGCGTGATCCGCGCGATTGCGTACGGGAATATGTCCATCGTCGTCGGCAACGACAACGGTGTGCTTTCCGTTTCGGATTCCATTTCGAAGCGGTTTACCAACTTCGACCGGGGCGAGTTCCTCGAATACGTCGATGAGAATAAAACGTGGTTCGCGCAGATCGAGGCGGAATTCGCGAAGTTTCTGCCGATGATCGAAGCGGCGCTCGCGCATAAACCCGATCTCGGCACCGTCGAGGCGTTGCCGCAATCGCTTGCGACGGATTCAAACGAAAATGCGATTTGGTATGTCGGCACGGTCGGTGTTTCGCCGGATGCGGCGCCGATCGATCATCAACATCCGTCGAATTTGGCTATCGGGCACGAAATCAATTCCCGGCCGCTTTCCGAGCTCGGCACGGCAGGCACGTCGAACATGGCCGCACGCTACGACCACGAGCATACTTGGGCGGGAATGGTGCTGCTTGCGCAAGTCGGTGTGCCCGGCGGTGTGACGCCGCTCGACGGCGATGGTCTGATTCCGCTCCAATTCATGCGGCACGGCTGGGACTGGGCCGGTCTGTATTCGACGCTCAACGCGCAGAACATTTCCCGTTGGTATATTCAGCCGAACCCGATGTTTCAGGACATCGTTTCCGATGCGATCATTTACGCGGCGGCGTCGAACACGCGGGCGATTGTCGTCGTCGGGGAAAAAGGGCGCATCGCCTACGGTTCCCATATCAAACGGCTCAAGCGTGCCGAAAATCAACCGTTCGATGATCGCCCGTGCATCGCCGTCGCGTGTGGTTGCGACTATGAAGGCGCCGATCTGTTCATTGCGGTCGATACGACGAATCGGTACGCCTTGAGCCGGGATGGTGAGTTTTGGTCGGAACCGTTCGAGTTTCCCGACGCGGATATCGAGGGAATCATGTACGGCGGGGGCCGGTTTCTCATTTGGTGTTCGAACGGCACCATCTCCCGTTCGACGTGGAGCGGCGAGGAGTTGGTTTTCGTTTCGCAATCCTCGACGCCGCTCGACGCGGAGGGGATTCGCTCGATTGTTTTTCACAACGGAAAATATGTCGGGGTCGGCGTGGACGGGAAAGCGATTACCTCGCCGGACGCGGACGGCTGGGAGCTCGAAACCACGCCCGAGGGAACGCCGACCCTGCTTCACGCGTTTGCGGCGGAGAATGAAGTCGTGGCCGTGGGCCTCGGTGGAACGATTATCAGTACGGCCGACGGCGGGAAAACGTGGACGCAGCGCAAGAGCGGACGCACGGAAGATTTTTACGCCGGATATTATTACGACGGTTTGTACCTCGTCGCCGGGAAAAACGGCACGCTGATTTCGTCCGAAAATCTCGCGACCGGTTTCACTTCGCCCTATGCGACGAACATTTCCTCGATCATCCGCGTTGTGCACCGACACGCCGGGGTGTTCATCCTCTGCTCCGACGCCGGGCAAATCGCGGCGTGTGCGACGTTTGCGGAAATTTTGGGCATGATTTTCGA
>DOMV01000273.1:0-157 GCA_003509805.1 Planctomycetaceae bacterium | reverse complement strand
ACCCCGGCATCAGTAATCGTTACGCAAGAGGCGACCATGTTCACCCCTGCGACGGGCTTGTAACGGTTTTCATGGTCGGCGCGGCGGGCGGGGTCGCTTCGCTGGACGAGAAGGGGCACGTTCCCGACGAGCAACTCGCGAAAGGGGAGCCGGACGG
>DOMV01000405.1 GCA_003509805.1 Planctomycetaceae bacterium | reverse complement strand
GGGTAGAACGGTCCGATGTAAGGCCAGGCTTTCGGTGAATACTGTTTCGGGTAGCAAACTTCCGCGTAATTCGGATACGCGGCATACGAGGGCCAGGCATAGGCGGGCATGTTCGGTTGGTTGTATTGTCCCGGCATGGGCTGCTGCATCGCTTGCGGCGGGCACGGCTGGCCCTGCATTTGACTCTGCATCATTTGCTGCTGCATTANNCATCTGCTGCATGTACTGCTGCTGAAGCGCCTGCTGCTGGTTGAGCTGCTGATCGAACCGGGACGGCATCGGGTATTGAGGCCCCGCTCCGAGCGGCAACGGAGCCGGTTGCCCGTGCGCTTGTTGTCCGTGTGCTTGCGGCCCGTGCGCCGGATCGCCGTGATAAGCATGGTACGGCTGTGTGATCCGGGCATAAGCGGCGGCGTTTTGAACGTGTTGCTGCGGATTATGATGCGCGGAAACCTGTGCGACATCGGCATCGACCGCGGGTCGCGCCGCCGACGGTTGCGCCGCTTGTTGCATTGTCAGCGGCGTATGCAGGGCGGGTCGGGGCACGAAGGTTGGCTGCGCGGTGACCGGCGAATTTTTCGCCATTCCGGACGAAGCGACCTGAAGACCATTCTCGATATCCGTCACTTTGACCCCGGGAACACGCTGAACCTGTTCGAGCACCCGGGTGCTCATGTCCGGAGAAGCCACTTGACCGACAAGGCGAACTTTTCCGTTCAGGTAAGATACGGAAATGTCGTATCCGGGAAATCGTTCGGCAAGACTTGCGGCAATCTTCTCCGCAGACGCCTGATTGGTATTCGCCTTCGCCCCGATCGGCGTGAAGCCAAGCACCGCGGCCATTAAAACGGGAACGAACAAACGTCTCATGCCATCCTCCTGCCAAAGCCGTAAATTGGTTTGTTTGCGGAATATTCGCGGAACATTCATTGGTCTTCGGGCTGAAAATCGAACGTGAAGAAAACCGGCAACTACGCCGCCCGGCTAAACGTTTCACAAAAGCCCGCAACGACTCCTCGTCCAATATGTCGGCTATTCACCCCTGGAAACAAAACCTTTTTTGGCAAATATTACGGATAAAGTTGGTAAATTGCGGCATTCGGCCTAATCCGGACGAATGCGAAAAATTTTAACTGGATATCTTCCCATATATGATATTCTCTACTATAATTCGGGAATCGTTCGTTTGAATCGCGCCTGACATAAAACAAGATCATTATTCCATGTCCCTTGCCACGTTTTCCGTAAACGGCGCTGTTTTGGATTCCCTGGATTTGAAAGTCACGCTTTTAAGTCACGGTATGCACGTCCATGACGACGTCTATGAGTCTTTTGGAACAACACACCGGATTTCCCGCGATCCCCGGTCGTGCAACACGCTCTTTCTCGGCGATCATGTTCCCGTCTATCTTGCCCGGATCGGAAAGGAGGCCCGGTTTCATTTGATCGTTTCGGAAGGTCGGCCCGTGTTGACTCATGACGGCAATTTCGTGACGGAAGTCTCGCTGCCTCCCGGGACGGAATTTTACGCGCAACGCACCTCCTCCGGGCTCCCTTTCGGTCGTCTGGCGATCCTCCAGGGCTTGGACATGTTGGCGTTTTCCTATCTTTGGCCCTGCGAACTGGCCAAATCGATCAATCAATGCCGGTTTTGCCATAGCGGCAACACTACGAGCCAAATGGTTCAGGCTGAAACATGGCAGGATTTCGACTTTTCGGTCCGGGATATCGTCGATGTCGTCCGTTATGCCGTCGATGAAGACCCGAAGGCCAAGATACTGCAAATGACGGCGGGTTCGACGTTTCGGCCCGACGCGGAAATCAATCGTTACGTCGCCATCCTGGCGGACATCGAACGTCGCGTCGGTTTGGCCAAGGTCGATGGCGGCATTCTCTTTCTTACGCCGCCGTCCGATCCGACAACGTTGGACCGTCTCATCGACGCCGGCGCAGGCCGATTGGCATTCGACATGGACGTCTGGGATGAAACACTGTTCGAAAAATACTGTCCCGGCAAAGCGAAATACACAACGCGGCGGCAACACTTGGACGCCCTGCTTTACGTGGCGGATAAATACGGCCCGAACCGTGCCTTCAGCGTTTTCGTCGCCGGCCTCGAACCGCTCGACAGCCTGCTCGAAGGCATGCGTTTTCTTGCCGAAAACGGTATCGTGCCGCTCCCGTCGCCGTGGATGCCCTTCGGCGTCGCGAACCCGGAATTGCCGCCGACGCCGGGCCTCGACTATTACCGTCAACTTCGCAAGGAAGTAGCGAGCCTCTATCGCACGTATGGATTGGAAGCGCCGGGAACCGTCGGTTCCAGCGTCTGCCTCAGCCGGGACATTTGGCTCCGGCGCGACGTTTTGGCGGCTGAAACAAGTGTCGGAAACAAGTGTCCGGAACCATTTTGACCTTCAGACAAACATGTTGATCCATACCTCCCGAAAGGCGTTTACCCTTGTCGAACTCCTCGTCGTCATCGCGATCATCGCCGTTTTGATCGCCTTGTTACTCCCGGCCGTGCAAATGGCCCGCGAAGCCGCACGCCGGATGCAATGCACGAACAACCTCAAGCAGCTCGGGATCGCGTTGCACAATCACGAGGGCGCGAAAAAAGAGATGCCCGCCGTGCTCATGGCGGAAAAACCCGATGACGTCGCGGCCGCCTACGCTTCCGAAAACGCATACAACTGGAGTTGGTCCGCACTGGCCGTTTTGGCTCCTTATCTGGAGCAGACGAACATCAGCGATTCGATGGATATCAAGATACCGACTTATTCCGGTAGTCCGGCGGTTGTCCCCTCGGAAAACGCTTTGGCATTCGGGACGACCGTGCCCATGTTCCTGTGCCCCAGCGACACGCGCAATCCCGTCACGGAACTCGTCTACGGCGTGGAAACACCGGGACCGACCAACTACGCGTTTTGCACCGGATCGGGTTTGGCGTACGGCACTTCGGGGGCCGGCTCCCTGTGGGATACGGACGGGCCGTTCATGGCGAAAAAACGGCTTGCATTGGAGGCCGTCGTCGATGGAACGAGCAATACCGTCATGGCCTCGGAAAGTACCTTGGGAACGGGTACGGAAAACGCGTTCGGCGCGTCTTCGGACGGCGAGGACAATCGTACCGTTTACGTCTATTCGGGATACGAGACGAAGGCGTTGACGGATGCGACATGCGCCGCCCCGATGGGCATCAACGTCGAATTTCGACGGGGATTCACCTGGACGACGGGCGAGTATCGCTGCGGCGCGTACAATCACTACTATACGCCGAACCAAAAGATTTTCGATTGCATGGCCAATTACGATGTCACGGCGACCGACGAAAAACGCTCCACGTCTCTCGGATGGCGTGCGGCGCGAAGTTGGCACAACGGCGGCGTGAACGTCGCGCTGCTGGACGGTTCCTCGCGTTTCGTTCCCGATACGGTATCCGCGGACGTCTGGCGGGCGTATGCGACCCGCGACAACGGCGAAGCTTTCTCTTTCTGATCTTTTTTCAACATCCGGTCAAAACTATGCGCAACGGGATTTTCGTCGGGATTCACGTCGGCGTCGCGGCCTTGATGATGGTCGCGACGTTCCCCGGTCGAACGCAAGGGCTCGGCATGGTCACCGAGGCTTTGCTTGCGGATTTTCAAATGGACCGGACACTTTACGCCTCGTACAATCTTTGGGCGACGCTCCTGGGAAGCCTGTTCTGCCTTCCCGCCGGGTACTGGCTCGACCGTCTGGGCTGCAAAAAAGTCCTTGCGTTCGTCCTGGCAACGCTCGGCGCCGTCGTCCTATGGATGAGCTCGCTTCGCGAGAGTCACGCAGCCTTTTTCATCGCCCTGCTCCTAACCCGGGGACTCGGACAAAGCGCCTTGTCGGTCGCCAGCATCGCCTTGGTATCGAAGTATTTTCAAAAACGTCAACTCGGCCTCGCGATGGGAGTCTATTCGCTCCTGACGGCGCTCTTTTTCATGGTCGCTTTCGGGGGAATGGGGGCTGCGCTAAGAGCCGGAATCCCGTGGCGGGAAGCCTGGGGCGGCATCGGCGTCATCCTGATCGCCGTTTGCCTGCCGATCGTGCTCCTGTCGGTTCGTCGTCCGCCCGGCGATGGGACGGGAGATATGACCGACGGTGTAACCGGTGATGTAACAGACGGTTCCGGCAACGATGTCCTCGCGGGGATGACGTGCCGACAGGCCCTGTGGACGCCGGCATTCTGGATATTCGCCCTTGCCGCTTCGTTTTACGGACTTGTTGTTTCAGGAATCGGGCTTTTCAACGAATCCATCCTTGCGGAACGAGGGTTCGATACGGCCATGTACCATCGCCTGCTTGTCCTGCCGCTCCCGTTCGCCCTGTTTTGCAATGTTCTTGCGGGCTATCTTTGCCGATACGTCAAAATTCACTACGTTTTGGCGGGAACACTGTTCCCGATGTCCGTGGCGTTGTTTTTGTTTCCGTTGATCCGAACCGACTGGCAGGTTTATTGTTATGCGTTTCTGATGAGCGGAACGGGCGGGG
This sequence comes from Planctomycetaceae bacterium, assembly GCA_003509805.1. GTDB lineage: Bacteria > Planctomycetota > Planctomycetia > Pirellulales > Thermoguttaceae > UBA8133. The sequence continues at coordinate 2,370 of DOMV01000405.1, read as the reverse complement.
CGGTCACGGTGCTGTTTTTCTCGGCCTGGGCGGAACTGTTCGGTCGCCGGGAGGTGGGCCGCATTCAAGGCGTCGCCCAAATGGCGACGGTGTTTGCCTCCGCCGTCGGTCCGTTGCTTTTCGCGCTGTCGTGGCGACATGCCGAAAGCTACACGCCGGTTTTCTTTTTCAGCGGCGGCCTGACCTTTCTTTTCGCCGTGCTGGCCTGTCGCCTGCAACTGCCGAAAAACGCCTGACAAACGGCTAAACGAGGTAAGGGCGGAAAGACCGAGACCTTGAAAAGGTTCCCGCGATATGCGATAATGTCCCCATGGAACGGCGAGAATTCCTTAAAACGACCTGTCGATTGGGAATGGCCTGTGGTTTGGTTGGAATCACGGGAGGCGCGATGCTGCACAACCGGCGGCTGCTCGGTACGCCCGTTTGGCAAATNNGCGCGATCAACTGCGTGCTCGGCACCTCGGCGGTCAAGTGTTTTCACAACTTCGTCATGTGCGGGTACTGCGAGGTATGCACCGGTTTTTCCGACCCTCAACCGATCGACAGCGGGGACGGCGCCGAAAACCAGATTTGTCCGACGGCGGCCATCAAGAGACGCCTCATCGAGTTTCCCTATTACGAATACACGATCGACAAACACCTGTGCGTCGGTTGCGGCAAATGCGTCGACGGGTGCATGTCGCTCGGCAACGGGTCACTCTATCTCCAGATCGACCAATCGTTGTGCGAACAGTGCAACCAGTGCGCGATCGCGATTCAATGTCCCGCCCGGGCGATTCGGCAAATCAGCGCCGCTTCTCCCTACATTCTCAAAGGAACGGCGCCGCCGTCGGTACGGGAATCATAAAACGAACGCTGTTGAAACCTCCCGTTGCAATCTCCCGTTGAAGTCTCCCGAATCCGGCGGCCGCGCGTTTTTTCGCTCATTTTTTTCGATGGGCGCTGACCCGCTTGAGTTCCCGCATGAGATGATTGATCGCGAGGGCGAATTGGCGCACGGCCTCCGGGGTGTCCTGTCGCCGGACGGCGGCTTTCCCTTCTTCTTCCGCATGGTCGGCTTCGTTCGATTCGACGAACCAGCGGTCGTTCCGGGTTGCCTGCCGCAACTCGTGCAGGATCACCGTCAGTTTTTCGACGAATTCGGGATCGGGTACACACCGTGTCCGGGTATAGGGTCCTTTGCCGAACGGAGCGATCCCGTCCGCGTAAGGAGAGGATCGGAAAAGCGTCTTGGCGGACAAACCAATGAAAATCGCACAAAAGACGATCGTCGCGATCAGGGAAACGATCCAGAGGGAGAGCATTCCCGAGACGAACGAAAAACCGAAGGAAAGCAAACCGAGGAAGGAAAGGCCGAGGGCTCCCCACCCGATCAGGGGAATGGTATCGTCGTCGACAGGTTCCGGTTCCCCCGGCGGGGTGGGCACCGCGTTGACGACAATAACCGTAATGTTATCGGGACCGCCCCGGAGATTCGCCAAATTAACCAAGGTTTCCACGGCCAGATCGGGAGGAAAAACGCCCAGGATTTGGCCTATCTCGTGATCGGAAACCTGGCCGCTGAGCCCGTCGGAGCAAAGCAGAAACGTATCGCCGAGAAGGACCGGAAAAAGACCTTCAAGATCGACTTTCAGGTTTTCCGTCGGTCCCAGGGAACGTGTAATCTGGTTTTTCGGGATATAACTGGGCGCCTTGTCGAACGAGAGGTTGGTCGCCATGCAAACCTCCCAGACCAGGCTGTGATCGAACGTCATCTGCTCCAAAACCTGCCCGCGAAGCCGATAGACGCGGGAATCGCCGACATGGGCGATCAATGCCCCCTGCGGCAGGATCAGGAGCGCATCGACGGTCGTTCCCATGTCCCGGAACGCCTCTTCCTGGGCGCTCTTTTCCCTGATGAAACGATGCGCGTCATAGACGGCACCGGCGATGGCCTGGTGCGGAAGTTCGTTTTTACGCCTCAAGTAACTTTGCGTGATCGTCTCGGTCGCGAATTTGCTGGCGACCTCTCCGGCGGCATGCGCTCCCATGCCGTCGGCGACGACGAAAAGATGGCCCCGATCGTTCCACCGGGCGTCGGTACCCGCGGCGACGACGGCATGCGAATCCTGATTATTCGCACGCCGCAATCCGACATCCGTCAACGCGGCATAACGGAGCGTCTTTTTCCAAGGCGGTGGGCTTTGTTCCATACGACGTACGAACATGCGGGTTCGGGAAATTTTTCAACGGCTTTCGGGATATACTGGAAACGCGATGAAAACGGACATTTTTGGGTTTATCATTCAAAGCCGGGAACGCAACAACGTGAAGTGACCGGGGATTTGCCGTAGGATTTACCGTAGTCTCCCGTCACTGCGCTATGCTTCG
>DOMV01000435.1 GCA_003509805.1 Planctomycetaceae bacterium | reverse complement strand
GTGCGGCAGGCAGACTTGACCAAGTGTCCGTTTTCATCGCGTTTCCAGTATAACCGCCCGTCTCGCCGCCCATTCGTTCACCCTTCAACTTCAACCGGTAAACGATGAAGAGAAACACCTTTCTCCTTCTTGTTTTGTTTGCGATTCTTCGTTCCGTATCGGCCGGGGAAACACTCCCGAAAGAGACGCTTTTTCTGGAAGCGGAGGGGTTCGACACCAAAGGCGGGTGGGTCGTCGACCAACAGTACATGGACCAAATGGGATCGCCGGTTTTGTTGGCACATGGTTTGGGCCGGCCCGTCGCCGATGCGAGTACGAAAATCACGTTTCCCAAATCCGGCGAATATCGCGTCTTCGTCCGAACGCGGAATTGGGTTGCCCGCTGGGCGCCGGAACAGACGCCCGGAAAGTTCGAACTGCTGATCGGCGGAAAAAAACTCCCGCAGGCGTTCGGGACTGAAAACGACAACTGGTTTTGGCAATCGGGCGGAACGGTCTCGGTCGGTTCGAACGACTTGAAATCCGAGATCACCATTCGGGATACGACCGGGTTCGACGGACGTTGCGACGCGATTATTTTGACGGCCGATCCCGATTTCACGCCGCCGGAAGATCCGAAAGAACTCGATGCGCTGCGGCGCCGTTTTCTCGGTCTCCAGGAGGATCCCCTGGCCGCCCCCGTCGCGCCGGAAGGACCTTTCGACATGGTGGTCTGCGGAGGGGGAATCGCGGGTATCTGTTCGGCCGTTTCCGCCGCCCGGCTCGGGCTTAACGTGGCGTTGATCCAGGACCGACCCGTACTCGGCGGTAATAACAGCAGTGAAGTCCGTGTTCACCTGATGGGCCGGACCCATTTTCCGCCTTACCCGAATCTCGGCAACCTCGTCTACCAACTCGACCCGTTGCAAACCGGCAACGCCCAACCCGGCGACTTTTACAAGGACGAAAAAAAACGGGCCGTCGTCGAAGCGGAAAAAAATATCACGCTCTACCTTTCGACGCACGTATTCGCGGTCGATATGGGAGAGGATCCCGAGGGGGGCGCAGGAAAAACGATTCGCGCGCTCATCGGTAAAAACATCGAGACCAACGAGGAACTCCGTTTCGAAGGAACGCTGTTTGCCGATTGTACCGGCGATGGAACGATCGGTTTCCTGGCGGGCGCCGAATGGAGGGTGGGACGGGAAGCACGCTCCCAAACGGGAGAATCGCTTGCCCCGGAAACGTCGGATCAGCTTGTGATGGGCGCTTCCACGCAGTGGTACACCGAAGCCGTTAAGGATGAGAGAGGCAACCCGCAAGCGACCGAATTTCCCCCGCTTCCCTGGGCGGTGCATTTTAACGAAAAAAGTGCTCAACCGGCACTTGAAGGTGAGTGGGACTGGGAAACGGGCTTAAATCTCGATCAGGTCGCCGATGCGGAACGGATTCGCGACCATGCGTTGCGGGCGGTTTACGGGCATTGGGCCTACATGAAAAACGCCAGCCCGAGCGATTGGCGGAAGAAAGCGGAAGATCGTCGGCTTGCCTGGGTCGCCTTCATTGCCGGAAAACGGGAATCCCGTCGAATTATGGGGGACGTGATCCTCCAGGAGCAGGACATCACGCAGCGCAAGAAATTTGACGATGCCTGCGTGGTGACGACATGGACGATCGACTTGCATTATCCGACCGACCATCAGACGGAGCATTTCAAGGACGAAGAATTTCGAACGGTCGCGAAACACAAGCAGATTGTTCCCTACGCGATCCCGTATCGTTGTTTCTATTCGAAGGATATCGCAAATCTTTTCATGGCCGGACGTTGTATCAGTGTTACCCATGTCGCGCTCGGGACGGTCCGGGTCCAGCGAACCGGCGGGATGATGGGGGAAGTCGTCGGAATGGCCGCCTCGCTCTGCAAAAAACACGGCACGAATCCGAGAGGTGTTTATCACGATCATCTCTCGGAACTGAAAGAACTTATGACAAATGGAATCGCTCCGCATCCGGAATCGTATTATCCGTCGGCACGGCCCATCGGGCTTCCGGCGTCCTATGTCGCCCCGAAGTGGCTCGATGAAGCCGGAAAAAACCTGGCCCGCGACGCCGGGATCGCCGTTTCCAGTACGCACCAACAGGCTTCCTATGAGGCCGCAAACATCAACGACGGCAAACACGATATCGCAAGTAACGAGCATCGTTGGGTTAGCGACAAATCCGAAGGTCCGCATACCGTCGATCTGACTTTCAAAACACCGGTGAACGTCAACGCGATCCGGATTATCAGCGGTCAGGCTTCCGGCGTGACGCCGATCACGGACTTCGTTTTTCAATACAGGGGTCCGAGCGCGGATCCGAATCTTGCGGGCGATTGGATCGACATTCCGGAAACGAAAACGACCGGGAATGATGTGGGTGATTTCGCGGCACGTTTTCCCGATGTGGAAGCGAAACAATTTCGCCTGAAGATAACGGCGACGCCGGAAGGACTTGCGCGAATTTGGGAGCTGGAATTATATCATTTGAAATAGCGACCCGCGTTATCGATCTTGATACCGAAACCGATCCCGTCGCAGGTAAACTACAGTCCGTTCGGTTCGCTCCGCCGCATACCGAAGCCGGTTAAGCGACGCATTTTTACCGCCGATACCCGATGCAACCCGATACCGCATTTCTTGTTCTCATCCAGGCCGGCGAACAAAAGGGATTTTTCCCGCTTGTCACGGAGCTGGAAACGACCATCGGTCGGGCTCCGGAAAACACGATCGTTCTTTTTGACGACCGGTGCAGCCGCGACCACGCTTCGGTGTATTACCAGAACGGTGAATGGTGTATTCAAGACAAGGGAAGCCGGAATGGGACCGGGATCGACAACCGGGTGTTACACGCGGCGAGCCACCTGCTTTATCCCGGTTGCCGTATCACGATAGGGCATTCCGTCCTGCTTTTCGGTTGCGGCGATCCGACCCGGGAATCGACGGACGGTTACGAAACGTCCGGTGCGGGCGGGAGCGGCGTCTTCGGCGTCAACGGCGAGATGCTCCGTGGTCCCCGACGGGGCGATTATCTTCCGCAAACAATCGCCCATCGCAGCGGTTCCTCTTTCCTCAAAAGCGATACCGAAACCCAAAGCCTGGCGAAGGCGGCGACCCGGCACGGACATGGAAGCGCGGAACTTTGCCGGTTGGCTTACAATCTCGGCAAAGCAGAGGAAATCGACCAGGTCGCGCGACTGGCGCTGGAAGGTCTTCTCGAAGCGACCGGGGCGGATGCGGCCGGACTCTGGCTCTTTCCCTACAATCCTTCCGCGGAACACGCCGCTTCCGACGTCCGGCTTGTCGCCAACGCCACGACGCGCGAGGTCGTGTATTCCCCGATTTCCGAGCCGCTTGTCAAGGCGGTGTGCGATCGCAAGGAAGCGATTCTCGTTAATGAACCTTTTCACCCGGAAACAACCTTCAATCCCGTCGGCCCAGGCAATATCGGCCCAGGCAACGGCGTCCCGGGCAATATCGTCGCGGGCAGCGGCGCAACCGGTCCGGCCCGGGAGCGTTCGACCCGGGGGCCTTCCCGAAAAAAGAACGCTTTCCAGGAAGGCGGGGAAACGAACAATACGCTCGCCGCTCCGATCCGCCATCCCAGCGGTTTTCTCGGCCTGGTCCACCTGTATACGGTCAACCCCGGATACAATCTTGACCTGAACGATCTGGAATACACGCTTGCCGTCGCCGATACCGTCGCAGTCGCGATCGCGCATGTCCATAAACAAAAAGAACTGGCCGCCAACCTGCACCAGGCGCGAAAAGAGAACTCGACACTCCGCGAGATGCTGAAAATGGAATCGGAGATCATCGGAACCAGTCCGCCGATGAAGATGATCGGGCACCTCATTTCCCGTGCCGCCGAGGGAAAAGCGACGCTCCTCATTTGCGGCGAAAGCGGGGTCGGCAAAGAATTGGTCGCCAGGGCCGTCCACTTGGCCAGCGCCCGGAAAGCAAAACCGTTCATTTGCCTCAACTGTGCCGCGATTTCCGAAAGCCTGCTGGCCAGCGAGTTGTTCGGGCACGAAAA
>DOMV01000281.1:3874-8299 GCA_003509805.1 Planctomycetaceae bacterium | reverse complement strand
TTGAGTCTGCTTGGGTCATGATTTTTTCTCCTTGTTTGATGATCTTGTTTCAAAATGTTCGACGTCACCGAGATAATCTCGCCGCCAACCGATTTCCAGTTCGGCCCGAGGCAGGATCGGAGCGAATTTTGTTGAGTCCCGATAGGCTTCAACCGGGACACCGGTCAAATGTTTTTCGGAAGAAAATCTTCGGTAAATCAGGGAGGAGCGTTCACCGCAGGAATCGTCGCAGGGAACCCTGTTCTCACGGAGTTTCGCATGGAAGTCTCGGTCCTCCCAACCGGAAATCGGGGGGTAGCCGCCTGCGTCGACGAACATATCTCGATCATAGGCGTGCGACGGGTGGGCGGGATAAACCATTTTTGATACGATTTCGTTCTCTTTCGAAAGATAGCACCATTGTTCACAATTCCATTTCGAACCTCGTTCGAATTTTTTTACATGCGACTCCAGCCACCAAGGAAGATAAATGTCATCATCGTCGGTCATCACGACATACTCGCTGTCCGGGGAGGTGAGTGACACGCAGGCGTTCCGCTTTTCACCGAGCGAGGCGAAGCGTCGCGGAAACGAGACGACCTGCCAGTTCTCGCCGCGCAGATCGCCATACTGACCGGCGTCGTCCAAAACGACCAGTTCGCAGTGCGATTTCGGATAGCTCTGCTTTTGGAACGACTCGATCAGTTCCCCGAGCAGATGCGGGCGATTATACGTACAACAACACACGGATAGTTTCAACATGGTCTTTGATGGCGTTGCGATGATTTCAAACGGATATGAATAGATGAACCCGATCTCCGTATATGCCTTAGTAGCGTGGTGCCACGACACATGGATGCCGCGACGGGCCAAGTTTTTCTGGCAGGGCAGTGAATCGATTCGATGCACTGCAGGTCTCAATTCAATTTCAACTCATCGGACTCATTCAATTCCGCCAACATCATCTGGACTTCGACGGGATGCTCGGCAAGCGTTTCACCGTTCATAATGTACTTGCGTCCCCAAGTGTTTTTGCCGGTAAAAAGTCGGACATAAAATCCTGGCTTGTTATCAAGAATGGTCATTGCGTCCGCTTGTTTCCAGCGGCGAAAAAATACAGTGTCTTCTCCTCGTCGCAAAGACGGATAACGTAGTTCTGAGACCGGATGTAAAATCGTCCCAGGAATTCCACGCCATTTTTTGACATACATGGATTCGCCAACGACAACATCGTAACGATATTGATATTTCAAGACATTCGCTTTGCTCGACAAAGCAGCGGCATTCATTTGTACTTGAATCCGCTCCGGATGGCTCCAATCGTCGTCATCCCATTGAATGACAAAAGGCGTTTCAATATGGTCTAACGCTATGTTACGTAAATCACCGAGTGTCCGCTCCGACTGGAAAGGAAGTATGATCTCCTGAATGCGTGGATGATCCATGTCGACAGGAACGCCATCGTTGACGATCAACAAACGCGATGCCGGATACGTTTGTTTCAAAAACGAACGTATGGACATCATCACGTAGGGATGTCGCTCTCTGTTTTGTGTAATCATCACGGCCGTTACTTCAGAATGCTGCTTGTTGTTCATGGTTGTTTGCTCGTTTTGGTTCGGTTGTCGTGGCAGAAAAAACACTATGTGGAAATGCGGCGACTAATTTCAACGTGTCAATCGGATCGGGCTTCGGAATCTCCGGTATTCTTTTGATCGCGTCCTCCAGCGACACATTCCAGACCGTGTGGTCCTCCCGGCCCGTACTGAGAAAATAATCTTGGAACTTGAACTGCTTTTCACGTTGGTGACCGACATCTCTCCAAAGCACCACGGGAACCCCATAAGCCTCGGCGATAATCAAACCGTGCAGCGAACTCGTGACCAGTCGCTCTGCGGCCAAGATGCCGTCAATGACTTCTTTTGGCGGGTCACTGGTCGATAGCAATTGCACATCACTCTGTAAGGCGAGCCGACGAAGCCGGACATCGGAATAGTGCGGCAATACCGCTGTTTTATATCGTTTGTCAATGTTGGGATCATAAATTTGTGGCATCAGCCAAGCAGGATCGCCGTAGACCGCAGGACAGTCAATATCGTAACGATGCAATACATCGCGAGTTTTTGGGCCGCGAACCGCAAAGACTCGAATGTTTTTTGTCTTCACGGGCCGACCACGTATCCCACTACCCCAAACACAATCTCCTTCCGCCACCGATCCGAGAATTGATCCGAGTGCGAGGAGCTTGCCCGGCTTGTCGGAATACTGAACCTTATGTCGTGACACATGCGATACGATAATCGGAGATAAAAGATCACCGAAATTTGCTCTCGTCTTCCACCAGTAAAGCGGTATACTCATACGGTTTGAAATAAAAAATGATCATCGGATTTCGTACAGGTGGATTTCCGACCCTGCGCAATCTGTGAAAGCATTGACATCGTCGGCACCGGGGTGTGTCAGGTAATTGACATCATTCGGCGTTTTCGTCGCTTCGACATTTCTTGCGCGGGTGACCCGTTTGTCTTCCCGGCTCCAACTCTGGCGTTCGGGGTGATTCGCATGAACCGGATATTTTTCGCACGATTTCCGCACGAACCCGATTTTTTCGCAACGAATATGGAAATCGACATCTTCGAATCCCCAGCCGGAACAACGCTCGTCAAACCCGCCGGTTTTGATCCAATCGCCGCGTGTCAACGCGTTCCACGACCCTTTTCCCGAATGCCGTACCCGGCCGTGTGAAATGCACGGCACCCAAAAATGCACTCCCGGCACGACGGTTGCCCGTGTCGCGTCGAGCAGGTCGCGGGTTGTCAGTATGTCGATATCGCTCTGAATAATGATGTCGCAACCTGTTTGGAGAAGGCGTCGGATACATCGATTGAGTTCACGCGATTTGTTGTAATATCCACGAGTTGTGCCTTGAGCAATCGCCAGCATGTCGCCCGGATTCATCGCATTCTCGGCATGTTCGCGAAATCGTGCGATAGTTGCCGGTTCGATATTGTTCGCTGCAACGGCGATTCCAACCGGTTGTGGCTCTGTTTTTAAGAAGGTCATTTTGTATCCTTTCCCTTTCTGCGGAGGTGGAAAATAGTGAACGGAGCGCAGACCGCCCATAGCAAATGCGAAGCTAAGGAAACAGCGGCTCGCGAGCAAGCGGCCAAAAACTGTAAGACAAAAGTTTCAGCATACCGGTTTGATGTCGTCATTATTGTTCAAGGAATGAGAGGGTGGGGTCACCATTTCCCTTCCGGGCAATGTTCCGTCCCCATCGCGATCTTGTTGAGCAAGGGACTCGTCGCGGTTCCGACGTGGCAGCCACAGATTTTGCAGCGACCGTAATTTTCGTCCAAATACTCACACCCTTGGCAATGTGTCGTGAAAATGTCGAGAATCTCGTCCTCGTTTCGAATTGGTCTGCCCGCTTTGATCCAGCGGGATAAGGCCCTCCCGTAACGATAAGCCAGTTTCACATAATTTTGGCGGTCAGTTGTTTCCATCGGTTTCCTCCACAGGGCCGTTCATGGTTCCGTTCTCCGGTTTGGTCTCCACCGTTTCCATCGTGATGCGGGCCGCCTCGCAGGAAATTACCGCCGTTTCCGAAATCGAAACGGAATCCGTGCCATTCGTTTGACGGCAAGCAGAGGCCGAAGCCAAGACCATGAACAACAATAATGTGCAAAAATATTTTTTCATCGAAGCTCCAGATAACGGGCCTGCTGAAAATTTTGGCCTGTAGCAGCGACCGCGCGCAGTGCAACGAAGCGAAGGAAGCTGCGGTACGCGATCTGGCGGCATGAAACTACGGGTCAAAATTGATACGCGGACCTAAAAAGGTTCGTTACAAATATGCCCGAGAACCGAAGTCCGGCAGCAGCGATTTCTCGACCGTCATTTCTTGTAACACCGGAAGCGTCACTCGTTCGTGCGGCAAAAAACCATCGCTGGGGCTGGAAATCACGGATTTCGGGACCGAATATCCCTTCACGCCTTCGCCGGGTGAATCGGCAAAAATCGTCAAGGCCGCGACGAGCGAGCCGGTCATCAAAAACTCTTTCATGGTTAATTCTCCTACGAGGCTTCGGGCTCCGGGCATCAGGCTTCAGGAACCGACGCACAGCCGAAAACAATTAGTACAAAAAATTCTGAAGTCTGGGGCCTGATCCCTGATGCCTGTTCTACTCACACTCACAAATATTCTTTCGTCCCAAAATCGTCGAGCGATTGCGGAACGAAACCTTCCAGTTCACTGTACGAAAACGTGTCACCCTGCTTGCACATGCGGTCGAAAACCCTGAATTCCACGCCGAACGAGCCCCAGGGCATGTCCTCCCAGTACGGCCCGGCGTTCCAGTTGTCGCCCCAAGAATTCAGGATGACAAAAATTCTGTTACCGGATTGCGTCGTCCGCCGCGCGATCACGGCCATCGAATGATTCCA
>DOMV01000281.1:2012-3840 GCA_003509805.1 Planctomycetaceae bacterium | reverse complement strand
GGATAACCGTTACCCAAAAGCGACCAGGCCGATTCCGCATCCTTCACGCGGACCGCGCTTTTCACCGGATGCTTTTGGGCCTCGATTTTCAAGGCTTCACCGACACCGCTTCGACCGAACTGACGGCAGCGGGCTTGATCGTATTCCGTCAGGTCGATATTTTCGTAGCGTAAACAATAAAGCGTTCCCATCTGCATGACGGCTCTGGCCATCGCGCTGCCGTAACAGCCGTCGCCGCCGCGACCGAGCATCCCCGCCGCCTCCCGGCCCAGTCCGTAAATCCCGTCGGCGGAACATATCGCACGAAAATCCTGAAACTTGTCCAACAGCACAATCTCCACGGCGGACAGCACGTTGACCGCCTGAGCCGTCGCATTTCCCGTACAGGAACCGACGCTGCCCTGATTGTAGGATCGAACGCAATCGATCCCATCCCGTTTTTTGAGCCAGCGCTCTGCCAGCCCGGCCTTTTTCAAACAGGCCATTAATGGACGATAAAGCAGCGCATCCTTGTTGTTGTCCTGCTCGACCAACGCCTCGACCTGCTCGTAATAAATGTGCGGTAATGTGCGGCAAAACTCCTCGGTGGCCCGCGGATTCGGAATCCAGCCCTGCGTGAATTCCGCAGGAGGCCTCTGCGCCCCAGCTTTTTCCGTGGTTCCCAGCATCCCGGCAAACGGCAGTGTGGCAAAAAGTTTCAAAAAGTCACGTCGTTTCATGGCGCAAAAACCTCCTTAGAACGCGCGAAAAAAACTTACTCAAAAAGGAACCGGAGCTATACCGTATGTGTTTTCTTTTTCCTACTGGCCCAATGTCAGTCGATGGGCCGTGAAACGGCGGTCAGGGAAGGATGATTCACGGATTTCCACCGGACTGGCGGCAGGTCGCAACTCGGTTCCTGTTTCAAAAAGGCTCTGGGATCATGGTCCATTTCAAGCCACGGCAGGTCGTGTTTCGGATCGACGCTGTGATGCCGGAAAGCAAACTGGTCCGAGGAAGCCATGACGCGGGACCGACCATTTTTTACCCGCCATTCGTAATGGATGCCCGCATCGGTCACATCGCAAAGCCGTGCGAACATTTTCATGCCCGCCCCCGGCGGGACAGGAAGTCGACGGGCCAGCAGGTCATTGATGCGTTTGGGGGCGGTCGTTCCCCAGCGCATTTCGAACGGAATTTGATTCAATTGGATCAGGGAAACGTTCGGAAAGCGTTTTTCGCAATCGGCCAGCAGGAAACGGACGTCGAATTCCGGCGCACAATAAACGTATTCATCCGCGTCGATGAACAGTCCCCAGTCGAGCGTCGCGCGACGGCGGCGAATAAAATCGACGTAGGCTTCCACCTGACCGTGGATGATCTCGCGTGTTTCCGGGTGTCGTGGGAACCAATCAACGATCTCGACAAGTCCCCCGTATTCGGCGGCAAGGGCTTCCATTTCCTGTCGGATTTGAGAGTCGCTCCAATGAGATGTCAGTTCGCCGTAACGTTCGCCACGTTTCGATATCCCGTTTCGTTGCAAGGTTCCGCGACGATAAATCGATTGCGGGTTGAGACTGCCAACGCTTCCGGTGTTATCGTAGACAACGATCTTCGAGGCTCCGGCCCGAATGTGGTGTTCGATCCAGTCCTGCCACCAGGGATGGGATTCCCGTAACAGTGCGACACAGCAAACGCCCCAGGTCGGCGGCGTAATCGTTCCCTTGTTCATGTTGCCAACAGATGTCATGGATAATTCCTTATTGTTTGCCAGTTCAAGTACGAGCCCTTTTTTCACGGAGAGCAGTAGGCGTCAGACTGCTTCCGCTTGCGATCACTATTCACTATT
>DOMV01000281.1:0-1973 GCA_003509805.1 Planctomycetaceae bacterium | reverse complement strand
CTCTCCGCAGGCCCAGGCGACGGCCCGGACCGCTTCGGCGAGACTTTTGCGATTCGTTCCGGTAATCTCGACCGATTCCCACTTGCCGTCGATGCGCTTGCTGCCAATTCCGTAACCGATCACGACGTCGATGTCCTCTGCAAGTCGCGGGTAACGACCGGCAATGCCTGTCTTTCCGAAACACAAACGACCGCTCCGCTCGTTGATGAGCCGCACTTCGGCACTCGACTTGACGATACCGTTCTCATCCCGCTCAATCACGTCGGCCAGAGCGAGATAAAATTCCGACAGCCGTTTCGCATCGTCCGCATCCCATTTCGTATCACGAATCGGGGCGACGATTTTTTGTAACGCTCTAGGCGGCGCAGTGATGTTTGCGTTCGCATCGTTTTCGTTCGTTAAAATGAAACGAGACAGGTCGGGCCGGAACGCCATAACCAGCGCGGCGGCCACGAGGATCAAACCGATGTTTTTCACGTCGCACCTCCCTTCTTTTTCGTGACGGATTTATCACGCCTGGCGACGAGTGCCTCGTTGATCCGGGAAATTCTGTCGCACAAATAGGCATCCGGCTCGATTCCGAGTTCGCGTTCCAAAGCGTCGATGGTGATCGCGCCGCCGGTCGGGGACACGTTTTCCATTTCTCGCAACGAAAACAGTGTTCGGACATATTTCCAAAACGTTCCGCCGCAATAATTTTTGTAACGATCTCGCAAAACGGCAACCAGCCAGAGCGATGCCCCAAGCGAAGCCAAAACGAGGACAAACGTATTATTCATTTTCCAAATCTCCTTCCTGTACGGATAATTCTCGTGCTTTCTGGTCGATGTAACGAAGGACGGCCTGCACCACCGGCCGGACCACTCTGCGCGCTAAGGGGCGAGTGATCCGGTCCGGGCCGATAAAATCGGTGTCCTTGGCGAAGTCGTCGAATATTCGTTCCGATTTGTCGATCAAATGCTCCTCGACGCTTTCGCTGTCGGCCACGGCGATCATCTCCTCACCGGCCACGGTCAGCAGCACGCCGAAGGTCCGAATCCGGTCCCGGTCGAACTCCAACGCGAGCGATGTTCCCGACTCCGTCGGAGCCGGGCGGGACAGGATCAAGAACAATAGTGTTCCAAAAATAACCATCACGCCGAACCGGTCTTTCATGGCTCATTCGCGTGCCTTCACAGGCAAGCCTCCTGTTCAAAACGCTGAATCTCCTCCGCGATTTTTTCGAGGCGGAAATATTCGTAACGTTGTCGTTCGTCACCTTCCAGTTGAACGTACATTGACTCTACTTCCACCGTCTCCAGCGGGTCGACAGACTTGCCGACCTGTTCCGTCCGACAGGCTAGACACGGCAAAAAAACCATGCGGCCGCATTCGGGACAGCGACCAAAAGAGCCGCCGTGAAAATGACGAAACATTTCCGGTTCAGAATAACGTTTGCCAAACTCGGTATCCGATTCCAATGCCATCCGCCGAATCCCTCGAAAAAATATTCTGAAACAAATATGTAGGGCGAAACTGCTCCGCTCACAACGCGAGGGAGATTACCACGACGTTCCGGTTCCCGCCAGCGCGACACTTATCCGGAGTCCTCGTAAAGGCCGCCCAAAAGACGATAAATTTCGAGGGCGTAGAGGCAGTGCGTCAGACGATACCAATGAAGAAGGCGTTTCCGGGCCAAACGCACGACTTCGTAACATCCGTCACAGCAAAACTTTTTATGCGGTACGTGAGGATCAAACGGAAACGTGTTCACGCAGCCGGGACGCGAGCAAATTTTTTCCGAAAAAATTTCCAAGTCTCGACCTGGAAGATCGCCCACGAGCGGCGCGGCGGCATTGATGACCTTGAAATCGGAGAAATCGGACGATAAAGATTGCCCGGAAACTGTCAGAGAAGGCGGAGCTTGAAGAGGGGATGTGGCGACCGCGCGGGAATCCGTTTCCGTAACGGCGGACGAAAGAATCGTCACATCG
>DOMV01000146.1 GCA_003509805.1 Planctomycetaceae bacterium | reverse complement strand
TTTGGCGATGCCGCCGAGATCGAGCCTCATGCCCGGCCTGGTTAGTCGGACGGCTTTTCGGCCGGCATCGAGTTCGATCGCTTCGTATCCGACTTTCGCCCGGGCCTGTTCCAGCAGGTGCTTTTCGGGAAACGCCCGCAAGCGTCTCGCGCGACGCCAGAGTTTTGAAAGCGGCGCAACCGTGACATCGAACGCGCCGCCGGAAAGTTTCGAATACGTTGCCGCTTCCGTGAGAACGGCGAACAGATCGTCGGAAACGGGCCGCCAAACGGGTTCCCCGTCTTTTTCCGCCGATTTCGCCAGGCGGACGATTTCACTTTCGGTATCGTAATCGCTCATCGATTCGTTGATCGCGTCGAACCGTCGAAAAGCCGCTTCGACGGCTGCCCGGGCCGTTTCCGCGTTGTCCGCATACAGGACGATCCGGACCGGCATGCCCATTTTCGGACGCTCGTATTCGAAACGCTCCTGGCCCAAAGCCGGATCGGGAAAAAGAAGAACGAAAAGCGACAGGACAACAAACCTGTTCGGAAATATCATGTTACGCAAGTCCGGTATACTGGAAACGCGATGAAAACGGACATTTGGCCAAGTCCGCCTGCCGCACTCACTGGCCTCAACTTTTGTTAATGTAATTATTTGCGCGAATCATTCGAGCGGCAGGCGACTGTTCGCGGGAACAGGTTCAGGCCGTTTGCGGTATGTCCCTTTCTCAGCGGTCAACAAGGGCGGTGATTCCCGGATCGTCGAGGGATTCGACGACGAGATCGGCATGGGAAAAATCGTTCCGGCGATTATGGTGGGCGCGCACGGCAACCGCGTAGGCTCCCGCTTCAACGGCGGCCCGGATTCCGGCGACGCTGTCCTCAAGGACGAGCATCGACCGGGGAACGACGCCGAATTTCCCGGCGGCCTTGAGATAAACCTCCGGGGCCGGTTTCCCGTGCGTAATATCCTCGGCGGTCAGGACGAAATCGAATCGTTCCCGCATCGAATAGCGCCGGAGCACTTCACGGACGACCCGCTCGGCGCTGCTGGTACAGATCCCTTTGGGAATCCGGCGGCGTTCGAGAAGTTCGAGCAACGTTTCCAGGCCCGGCATGAGCGCGAAACCGTCGTCGAGGAATTCGAGGAACAGGTCTTCCGATTCCCGTTGGAGCTGCCGCCATGTTTCCGGGAGGGAAAACATTTCCTTGAATCGTCTGAAGCAGTGTTCGGGGGGCCTCCCCATGATTTCATCGCACAATTCCTGCGTGTACGCATGGCCGCGACGGCGCAACAGGGCATCGGCCGCCTTCCAGTAAACGTCCTCCGTATCGAACATCAGGCCGTCCATGTCGAACGCGACGGCGGAACATCGGGGCATTGTGGCAACTCTTTCGTAAATGGAATTCAAACGGGCGGGAACGAATCGCATGAAAGCCGGGAACGAAACGTAGTGCAGTGACCGGAGACGTTTGTATAAATTCCCGGTCGCCCGCATGGATTATACTGGAGGCTGTTGAAATTTCCCGAAGCCGACTTTCAAGGAGCCTGCCCACCGAAAACGACACTGCCGAAGGTAAANNACTCAACCGGCTTCGGTATAAGCGACGTACCGGAGCGCTTTCAAGTCCGGCGATCGAAAATCGAACTGACGCCGATTCGAAAAATCATCCAAATCGCGAGAACCGCCTCCTTTTTGTCGATTTTCGAACGACCGAAGCGCCGATCCGTGAAGGTGATCGGGATTTCGGTGCTCACGGCCCCGACGTTTTTCAGCCGGAACAGTATCTCTTCAAAAAAGGAATATCCTCGCGAACGAATCCGTCGCAAGTCGATCTTGCGCAGCACGTCGACCCGGTAACAACGAAACGAACCGCTGTTGTCTTTCGTCCGCAACCCGAGCATCAACCGGGCATAGGCGTTGACGGTCCGGCTCATCAGACGGCGGAACAAGGGCCAGCCCTCGATTCGTCCCCCCCGAGTATAACGTGAACCGAGAACGACGTCAAACCGGTTCGCCGCCTCGATCAACGCCGGAATGGATCGGGGATCGTGGGACCAGTCGGCATCCATGTTGACGAGAAGATCGTATCCGTGTTCCACGGCATGACGGATCGCGGCGACCACGGCGGTTCCGAGACCGAGTTTGCCGTCGCGGCGCAGCAATGTCAACCGTGTTTCCGTCCCGGCGCGAGCGGCGACCCAATCGGCGGTCCCGTCNNGTCGACGATCAGGATGTCCGCGCCGGAAACGGTTCGCAGTATCTCATCGAGAAGCGACGGCAGATTTTCCCGTTCGTTGTAGGTCGCCAGGGCAATCAGGACACGCATACGGAAAATCCTGCCTGTTGATTTCGGGATTGATTTTCAGGCACAAGGGAAAAACAAGGCGCACCGGGAATCAGGGCTGCGCCCGCCGAGACGCGGTTTTACGCGAGCCGGGAACGGCGTTCCCGAACGGCCGACCGTCGGGACGGTTCATGCTGCGCCGCGGTGGTTCTCATAATCGGTGAGCCGGTGATGGTGCCAGGCGATTTCATCAAGCATGGCTTCGCATTGACGGAAGGTGAAATCGGCGGTCGTTTCCGTGAGAAGCGACCGGTATTTTACCGTCGTGAGCAGCATCCCGGCCAAATCGAGCACCGCGATCAGTTCCCGTTCCTCCTTGGAAAGCGGCCTGACGGTCCCATAAGCCTTCAAACCGTAAGTCCAGTATTGAGAGTCGTTTCCTGCAAGCGTCCCGAGAAGGGAGGCAATATCCAGCGCAACGCTGTCGGCACTCATTTCCTTGAAGTCGATCATCCCCGAAAGCCCTTCCGTGTCGTACAATATATGCCGGCGATGGGCGTTGCCGATACACGGCTGGATCGGAACGTTCAGGCGACCGGCTTGTCGGAGCCGTTCGGGCAGGGAGTCGCGACAACGGTCGATGTATCCTTGGAACTCTTCCAGACGCAGATTCCATTCCCGTCGCCGGTGCTCGGGGAAGAACGGGTGGTCGGAAAGGGATTGACCGGAAAGCGATTGATCGTGCGGACGCCTGCAAGAAGGATGCTTGAAGGGATCGAAATACGGTTCCAGGCGGGCCAGGCATCCCGCAACCGCCGGCGACGGTCCCAGCGGTTCGTTCGGCAGGGGAAACGTCGAGGTGGCCTCGTGAAATTGGGCCAACCCGATCATGGCCGATGCGAGACGATCGAGCGCCATTTTCCTGTACATGGCCGGTTGCGACGGGGCGGCACGGGAAAGACCGACGTTTTCAGTGCGGTTCGCATCCCGGTCCGTCCCGCTTCCCCGGGGATAACCGGGAACGAAAACCGATTCGAAAGGCTCGTTTTCCCCCGGGAGCCACGGGAGCAGTTCCCAGTACCGTTCGCCGTGATAGACGTAACCTCGGTGGCGGATCGTTTCCAGCGGGAGGGGAACGAAATCGATTCCTTCGCAAACCGCATGCCAGAGAACCGCCTGGCTGTATTGAAGGTGGTCGAGCCGCTGAAAACGTTTCGGTCGGCAGCGCAGGCAGAGCGGCCCCGCGGCGGTTTCCATTCGCCAATGAAGAACGCCGTCGAGCCCGGCGTGCCGGTCGAGCGATACGATCGATTCCGGGGAACACTCTCCCGGATACTCGCTCATTATCCGCATGATGGCCTTCATTGACGTCATGGAAACCACAATGGATCGATAAGGTTTTTGAAGCAACGGGGCGAAAACGGGGTGGACTGAAAAAACCCCTTCGTCGTATCGGTGAACGGCCCCCGAAAGCGGGGGGATTTTTAGACGGATTTTTCCGATTCCCAGACGAAGCAGGTGTTTCCGGTCCGGATAAATCGATTATGGAAAACAAGTCGGATGCGGTGCCCGGAGAACCCCGCCCGCCTCGCAACCGTCAACGTCGTCTCGATGGTCTGAATTTTGCGGGCATTTTTTCCCGGCAATTCTTGTCAATCGGGGTGAAATGGGGTATCATGTGGAAATCGTGGCGTCACGAATTGCTGCAAAACGTCGTTTTCGTTTCTTCGTTTTTGCATCCTGAAAAGCCGTTATACCGAAAACCGTTAGGATTTCCGGGGCCGACTTTCAGGGAGCTCCCCCCCTCCGAAAGAATACCGCCAGGTGCAGGATAAGCGGGCGATTTGAACGGAATACTCAACCGGCTCCGGTGTCAAGGCCGGTTCCAGCGAAACAGTCGAGGGTACATTATGGGTTTCATGATTCGTGTCGAGTTTATCAACCCGTTTATTATCGCGGTGACGAAGACCCTGGAAACCATGGTGCAATGCAATGTGGTCCGCGAGGCGCCGATGATTAAGAAAAGCACGACGACGCTCTACCCGGTCAGCGGGATTATCGGCCTCTCCGGCCGGATTGCCGGAACCGTCGTCCTGACGATGACCGAACCGCTTGCGCTCAAATGCGCCTCGACCATGCTGATGGACGAAATGAAGGAGATCGACGCCGATGTTCTCGATGCCGTCGGCGAATTGACGAACGTCATTGCCGGAAACGCCAAGGCGCAGTTGGAGGAGTACAAACTCAGTATCAGCTTGCCCAATGTGATTTACGGCAAGGACACGGAGTTGCGCTTTCCCGAAAACTGCCAGCCGTTCACGATTCCTTTCTCCTCCGAATTCGGAAAACTGGCCGTCGAAATCGGTTTCTCCGCGGGCAGGGAATGATTGACATTCGGAGTGACACATCAGAGCACGAAGCGTAAGCGAATGACATCCAGCGAGCGATGGACCTATCGATACATGCGGTTTTTGAAATAACGGTTTCGGTTGTTCCTGACGACATCGACGAGATGAATCACGCGAACAACGTCTGTTATATACGCTGGATGCAGGAAGCGGCGGTCGCGCACTCGACGGCAAACGGCTGGGGGACGCCCCGGTATCTCGAACTCGGTTCCGCTTGGTATGCACGCCGCCATACGGTCGAATACCTGGCCCCGGCTCTTTTGGGAGACGAGTTGATCGTCCGGACCTGGATTGCCGATTGGAAAGGAGTGCGCTCGACGCGGCGTTATCGGTTTATCCGTCCCAAGGATGGTGTCGTAGTCGCAACGGCGGAAACCTGCTGGGCTTTCGTCAATCTGAAAACGCGGCGACCCGTCAGAATTCCCGATGAGGTGCATCGTTGCTTTCTCGTCGTCGGCGACGAGCCGGAAAGCGTAGATGAATTGACAATGGACAGTTGATACTTGACAACGGGGGGACGCAAGCGGGTTCCATATTGTGGCGGCTGAATCGCTCGTGTCTTGAATTTCTCATTTTCTCATTTCCGCCCGTCTTCTTTCCGGCTTTCGTTCTCGAAACGCGCCGTTCTGTCTCCCGTTTACTGAGATAATCCCACGTCTCAGCTTGTGCAAATACGCTCATCCCTGCTTTCCCTCCTCTTGCGCGCGCCTTGCGCGAAAAAAAACGGAAAAAAGGGCGTTTACGACACTTCCGGCAAAGCGTGAAGTTGGGCTGTTTACGTCCGGTCGCCAGAATAGGCAGATATCGGACCTGTCGAATTTGCCAGCCTTGTCGAAAATCAAACTTATGAAGATAAAAATACTTCAGTGCTAAAGTATGAGCTGACGATAGTAGCGATGGTATGTTCTTTCCCTACACCAACCACTTTGCGCTTGGGTAAAATGAGTAAATTAGTGAAAAAGGCACGGATCGCTCTCTTCGCAACAATCCTCACCCTCGGGATTGCCCCGATAGGCTTTGCACAAACGTGGGACGGTGGTCTCTCAGGTCCGGACACCATTAACAGATGGGGCGATGTCGTCGTCGTGATAAATCCCGCCTACACCCCGGCGGATGATCCCGACGATACGGGAACAGATTCCCACGGCCAGGCCAAATGGATGTCTTACGATCCTTGGAGGGGATCGGCGAGATTTCACTTCCAAAAGGATCGGCCGGCCAACGTGCCCTCGTCGTTTACCAACGGTTCCAGCGTCGTTTTCGACCTGGCCGCGGCTCCGCGTACGCAGAACGTGGATATCAATCCGAATGCCGTGACGGTGGACACGATGACCGTGCGCGGGGCCGGCTGGCACTTTTCGGGGAAAGCCCTCACGGGAAATACGCTTGACCTCGGCAACGGAGGCGGAAGTATCGACATCGGTGCGGTATTCAATTTCACGGACGTCAACGTCGGCAGCGGCGGCTGGATCGTGGACGATATCTACAATTTAAGGGCGACGAACATCACTTTCGGGCCCCTCGGCGGGTCGTTGACGACAAGCGGCATCAGTGCCACCACGGGCATCGCGAACGCGATTTTCGAAGGCGGAACCTGGACGATCGACGGCGCCGGACTCTCGGGCGGCCGGGTCGGTGTGAACAGCCAGGGAACGCTCTGGCTGAACAACGACGGTACGTTGACCGCGGATGGAACGATCAGCTACGGCAACATGACGATGGGTGACGGCGCCGATTGGACCATCGCCGGGGGCGACGCCGTCAATATCTACAACATGGTGAACGGCGTACTGACCCTCGGAGAAGGCGGGGGCGGCTCGTTGACGGTTGACGGCCGTTTTGCCGCCAACGTCTCCAATATGATCGTCGGCGGCGGAACTTGGACGTTGTTGGAGAACACGGGAACCGCAACCATCGCGACCAATAAGTTGACGCTCGGCAATGCCATCGGAAGACTCGACGTCGGAAATGACTTTTCTCTCAGTCTCACGGGGACGGCTGCCGGTGTCGAAATCGGCGGCGGAAACTGGACCCTCTCGGGAGGAGGCGGAACCATCTATGTCGGCAACGGCGAACTGGCCTTGCTCGACGACGGAACGTTGAACATCGAGGATGGTTTTGTGTTCAGCGTCAACAAGAGCAACGGTCCGATCTCCATTCACGGCAACTGGACGTTCAATGCCGACGCGGCTTCCACGGGAAGCATCGTGGCCACGAATGCCGGTGGTATCGATCTCGGCACCAACGGCGGTTCGTTAATGATCGGCGACAATTTCACGTTCCGGTCCAACAGCACGAGCCAAACGTTCACGAACAACTGGTGGTTTGACGCCACCTTGCCGCTCGTCGACGACGACCCGCTGCAAGCGACCGCGTATATTAGTACCGGGAACATGCGGCTTACCGGATCGGGGTCGATTGACGCCACCGGCAGCTTCGTGATTATCGCCTCGGCGTTGGATATCTCCGGCGTGAACGGTGACTGGAGTATCTGGGGAACGAGAACCGACATGGCGGGGACTCCCTCGACCGTCCAGATACAGGATGGTCAGATCGACTTCATTAATGATAACGACATGTCCATGTACGCCGTGGATTTCAACCCGACCCTGATCACCATCAACGACACCGCGGACGTTTATTTCTCCGATACGCGAACGACGACGGGCAGTAGTCTCATCGTCAGCGACAACGCGAGTTTCAGCGTCGCCAACGCGTCACAGGTCTCCGTCTACAACCTGATAATGGAGAACAACGCCGAAGTCTACGTCACCGGGTATCTGGACCCGCTCGGCGTGGCGGACGTCATTACCAACTTCGATATGAGCAGCCGTCTCGACATGGACGACAGCTCCTCGTTGTTTGTCACCGATGCCACGGTAACGACCGGACACATGGGAATTCAAGGGACGGCTCCCGTGATCGAGGGCACCTACACGCGACCGACCACGCCGATCACGGGAACGGACAACTACGCCGTGGAAGGTTTCGGGAAAGCGAGCATCACGTTGGACGCCGGCGGCACCTTGCTGCTTGGTCCCAATCCCACGACAACCGGCCGCAACATTTATGACCAGACGCGGCTTGCGTTCGACGACGGGTTTTATTTCAATACCGTCGGCGGCGGCGAATCGACCATTATCATTTCGACTTGGGGCGACCGCGTGTTCGACTGGTATAGCTACGCGCGCAATGTCGGGCTGGGCCTCCCGAACAAGGGTGTGATGGAAGTCGCCTCCGATATGGAGCTGACCAGTCTCACGAACGATGTCACGCTCAACAACCGGTTCGTCGTCGATAACGGAAAACGGATCATTTTCGCGAACCCGCAGAGCGTCCAGACTTTCCCGAACCAGTATTCCCTCACGATTATCGGCGTCGACGGGACCGGCGGCGGCTTGGGGGATTTCGCGGGTGCGGCGATCTACCTCAAGGACGGGGCGGACATCACCCGACGGCGGCCCACGACGGGTATTCATTTCGGGCGGCTCAATTTCTACGACAACGTGGGCGATTTCGGGCCCGCGATTTTCGCGGCCGGCAACCTCACGCTCCAGGGCAACCTCATGTTCGACGGCAACGAAGCGCATAACGACGGCGGTGCGGTCTACATGCTCGGCCTGTCCAACGCCACGCGGACGCTGACCATCGATACGAGCGATTCGAACATCGTGTTCCGGAACAACACGTCCCACGGCGGCAGCGGCACCGCGAAGGCGAACTCGATCTTCCTCAATCAAAACATCGTCATGAATTTGACGGGAAACAACGACGTCGGCACCGTCCTTTACATCGAGGACGGCATCGACAGCGGCCACGTCGGCGGCAACGAACTCAACGTCAACTACAACGGCAACAACTTCGTCCAGTTCGGGAAAAACAGCGTGAGCATGTTCAGCCAGGACGGGACGCCCGGCGGAAACGTCAACATCAACGGCGGGACCTTCTCGATCGTCGGCGACACGATCGATATATCAGGGACAGCCGTCTCCGGCGACCGCGGCGAGTTCGCGACGCTCGGCGGAAACGCCAAA
>DOMV01000287.1 GCA_003509805.1 Planctomycetaceae bacterium | reverse complement strand
CGTTTTTTCGCCAGCCGCAGGCCGCCCAGTCGAAGTCGATCCCGATGCTGGATCTGAAAGTGATTGATACCGGCGTCGGCATTTCCGAGGAGGATCAACTGATCGTATTCGAAAAATTCCGCCAGGGAACAAGCGCGATGAGCGAAGGGGACATGATGAAGCGGGAACATTCCGGCAGCGGCCTGGGGCTTTCGATCGTCAAGGAAATCTGCAAAATGCTCGAAGGGGAAATTTCGCTCCAAAGCCAGTTGGGTGTCGGCAGCACGTTCACCGTGCGATTGCCCTGGACGCTGGAACCGCGAACCCGGACGGAATCGGAAATGATGGCCGAGATCCAGGAATTTTCGAAAAACAGGGTCGCCAAAGCCGCGGCACACAAGGCCGGCAGGGAAGACGGGGCCGGCGCGGAAAAACCGGCGGGGTGAGTCGACGCGCCGGTTCCTGCGTTCGTGACGGGAAATCACATCGCGCTGCGCAATGTCCGCTGAACCGGTTTGGCCGAAGCCATCGACTGGAGCAAACGCTGCCAGGCGACCGGATTTCCGGGGGTGAGACGGCCCAGGGGAACGGACGTTTCGCTTCCCGTCAAATGAGGGAGATTGGAGGGAATCTGGTCGACGAACATCATCGCCAAAACCGCGGTACAAAGGGCGTCGAACGCTTCTTCCGGGATGCCGACCCGGGAAATCGGCGTGATGGGGTTGTCGGTCAACCGGGTCGAGAGACGATTCAGCAGGAACCCGTGTTGGCGTGCGCCGCCGCACAGCAGTATCTCCACGTCGGCCGTGTTCCTGCGCGCTTTCCCGATGTATTCGAGAACGGCGTCCACGACTTCGTCGACGATCAGGTAACTCGCGCTACAGAGAATATCGCGGACGGACCAAGCCGATTCGGCATGTCCCAACGTCAACTGCAAATAGGGGGCCGGAGAAGGCCCGTAGGGACTCCAAACCGGCTCGTTGACGGCCAATTCCCGCCATTGCTCCAGGAGTTCCGGCAAATGACGTCCCTGGACCGTCAAACGGCCGCCCTGGTCGATACTGGTTTCGCCTTTGGTCAACTGGTATGTCAACGCGTCGAGCAGAAGTCCGCACGGCACGATATCCTGATAATCGATTTCGCGCGCCGCCGTCAGGCGGGACGTTTTGGGTATCCATGTCAGCTTGGCCGCTTTGCCCAGATCGAGTAAAATCCGGTCTTTTCCGTCGGATTTGAGAAGCACCCAGGTGGGAAACGAAAAAACCGGCCCCCCCTGTCCTCCGGCGGCGATATCACGGACGGGAAAAGCGTCGATCGTGTTCATCCCGGTGTTCCGGGCAAAATAATCCGGGTCGCACAGGCTCTCGAAACGTTGTCCCAGGGACGTGAAATTCCGGATTCCGGGGTCGTTGATTCCGACGGCCATGATCTCGGTTGCCGGCAGTTGCGAATCGGCGCTCAATTCATGGAACGCTTCTTCGACGATTTGGCTCATCTCCCGGGTCAACCGATACCGTTTTTCCATGGCGAGCGGTCGGGGAAAGCCGTCCCGGTAGGTCGCGACGGATGTTTCTCCAAAGTCTTCTCCGGAAACCGCTTCGAGCACTTCATCGTACAGGGAGACGATCTCGCCGGGCAGGTCGAAGGAGATCGTTTTACGGATTTCGATCGGGGCGCCGCTTCCTTGTCCGTGAACGCCGACCAAGGCGGCGTCGATCCGGCTCGCATCGTTCGAAAGACTCAGTCCGGCGAACCAACGGGGCGGAATAGGTTGAAGCGGGGAAACCGGTGTTTTGCGTAATTTGAAAACCATGAAAAACTCCTCAAAAAACTCCTCATGTCTCGGAGAACGCCCGACAGGCACGGGAGTGTAACAAGATCGGCAAAACGTGTCCAGTGCATTTTGCCGACGTATTTGGAACGAACACATATTTTGAACGAAAAACATTCCCGATACGTTTGCGGGTCTCGATCCGAATGCGGTGTCGAAATGCGGTGCCGAAATACGGTGCCGAAATACGGTGCCGAACGCGGCTCCTGATGAAATACCGAACGAAATTAATGTTTCCGTCGCTCTTCCCATTCTTCCGGTCTTTCGCTCTTGTCTTTTACAGGAACGTTCGTTAAAATATGTCCATGCAACAGACCAATTTCGGAAACGGACCGTGGGAATATCGTTATGTCTGCGTCAGTTGCGGACATGCCGTCCGTGCGCCGAAAAACAAGGCGCCTTGCAGCCGGTGCGGGGGGGATTTCGGCCCGAAAGTTTCGATGCGAAAGCTCTATCTCGAACCGGAGAAACCGCTTGAGACGGTCGAAGTCGAATACGTCGGCGAAAAAACCTTTTGGGAATCGATCAAAGAGTTTTTCGGGATCACGGTCGAGCCCCGGGTGGAAATTCGCAAAGAGAAACGCCGTGCCCCGCGCCGTTGGCGTTGGCAATCACATGCCGAGGTGGAGGAAGAATCCGGAATCATTCGGCATGAAGAGTTTCTGACATGACCGGCTGTCGTAAACAGTTTGGGCGAGCGACGCGGCCGCCGACGCATCGACGCCGTGCCTTCGGCCCAGAATACTGTAAACGGCATGACAATCCTCTCGCGCGCAGTCCTGCGCATAACCGCCTGCCGCTCGAACGATCCGCTTATGTCATTACAAAACAGAAGTTGGAGGCGCGAGTGCGGCAGGNNGTTTTCATCGCGTTTCCGGTAGATCCATTTCTCGAAACAGGACATGTTTGAACCCGACCAGTACGAATTGCTTGATTTCGGGGAGGGGCGGCGTCTGGAGCGATTCGGCCCGCTCATCCTGAACCGTCCGTGTCCGGCGGTGGAAGGTACACGAAAAAACGATCCGGCGCTGTGGAATGAAATCGATGCCGTCTTCGTGCCGGACTCCCGTGACAACTACGCCCGTGACGACGACGTTCGTGACAACGACGCCCGGGACAGGCGGACCGGAACCGGGCATGCTCGCGGCTGTTGGAAATCGGTTCTGACGGACCCGCCGTCGCGCTGGATGATCGGGGCGAACATGCCGACGGTTCCCCCGTTTCCGCTGGTGTTCGAATTGAAATTGACGCCGTTCGGCCATGTCGGACTCTTTCCCGAACATGCCCTGGATTGGATCAAGATCGGCGCGTTGCTCGCCGCGCACCCGGGCGCGAGAGTACTCAACCTTTTCGCCTACACCGGGGGAGGCACGCTCGCCGCCGCGG
>DOMV01000216.1 GCA_003509805.1 Planctomycetaceae bacterium | reverse complement strand
TGCCGTCCGTCGCCTCCGCCGCTTGGATCGCGATGCCGAGTTGCTTGTTTCCCGTCGCGGTCGTCACGGCCTGTTTCGCCGCCGCGTCCCAGTAAATCTTCGCGCCGAGCGTGATCGCGGCATCGTTTTTTGCGATGTCGAAGACGCCGACGACGGCGAGCGCCCCGAGGCGACCGGCTGGGATGTCCAGTTTCGTCACGCCGACCAGGTCCCCTTCGACGATAACGGTTCCCGCCGCCACGTCCGCTGCGGGAAAAAAATCGACGGATTTTCCATCGTGAATGAATCGAGCTTGCATTTTTGTAATGTTGTGAAAGAGTGTGTAACGGAATCGAACAACCCGGTCCCGGCTTGAGACCGGATTGTTACAACGAGCGTTGCCTACGGATCGACCTTGAAGGCGCCGCGATGATCCTGTTCCTTGACGCCGAAGTCGATGAAGCCACGAAACTGAACGCCCAAGATGTTGAAATCAGCATCGGCACGTTCGACCGTCGGACGATCCTGCCCGCCGAGGAACGCGACTTCCAGCGCGGCCAAACGAAGCGGATCGGCGAAGAGATACCAGGCCGAAGCGCTGCCGTTCTTCTTGGGCTTGAGCGACAGGTACGGCGTCGAAACAACGTCGTACTTCCCGGCATGCGGGTTGTCGACCGGCTTCGGTTGGTTCGGATCGGTCGTTTCGTTGACGTCGCAACCGATGCTCCGGCAGAACCGTTCCGAATCCCGCCGTATTCAAGAGACGCATCAAGGCGGCGGGACGCAATGATTGCGGGTTGATTTTTTCACTCATTGGGTTTGCCTTCGTTGGCTTCTTGTGCCAAAAACGCGGTGTATTGGATGAGATTGATCGTATCGTCGACCGAAAGCAGGTTCCCCTGTTCGGCGATGTAGCGGACTTGCTCCGCCGTAATGAGCCGCTGACCGGCGTTGGTCAGGAGCAGGGCCAAAGTTTCCGGCGTCAGTTTGCCGGGATCGAGTTTTTCCGACATATTTTCTTTTCCTTCCGTTGACTTGTCCGGGGATTCGAGGCTCAATGGACACACGTTTCACCCTCGAAATCCCGGAGTTTTTACCAATGAACGCTTCCGATGTCCGGCTCGGTCAATGTTATTTCGCGCAACTTTCAGAACGCTCCACGCAAGTTCGGATCGAACGTCCCGCCCCGGGTGGCGGCTGGATCGCACGGGTGCTTTCCCACGGCAAACACGCGAAGATCAAGAGTGCCGCCCAATTGTTACGACGTTGCGACGACGAAGAGGTCGCCGCTGTGGTTCGCGGGCTTGAGCCGAATCGGAGATCATGCATCGAACCCGTAACGGAATTGCCGCCGTTCGTTTTCGAGAACAAGGACGGCGAAATTCTTACCTCGCCGCCGCCGGTGAAACGGATCAAGATCGCGGAACCGCCGCCGGAATCGATGTCGCTCTTGGATGCCGCCGCCTACGTTTTGAAGGCGGCGAAGAAACCGCTCTCGACAAGGGATATCGTCGAGGCTATAATCAGGCTTCGGCTGTGGAATCCCAGTGGGGCCACGCCTTGGGGGACGCTCCACGCCGCGATTTCACGAGATATCGTCAACAACGGGGAGAAGAGCCGATTTCAGAAAGCGACGCGAGGTCTTTTTGACATTCGGAAGTAGGAAAATATCTTCCTCGTCAATCAGCGTGATCGGTTTTTGAAGAGCTAACGCTTCGAACATCTCCTTGCGGACACCGAGGCTTTCGGTCCAGCCCGGCATACCGATGATAAGCAATTCTTCGCAGCGCTGGAGAATCGGGATGTCCTGTCCGAGCCAGAATTCGTGGTCGGATTCGACTTCGCCGACATATTCGGCAATCGGAACGGAATGGCTCAAAGGGCTGAAAACGACGATGCCCGCTTTCATGAGCAGAGCCGAAGCGCGGCAGGCGGTACGGAAACGATATTCCCTCACTTCCGGATCAATGTGGGAATACGGGCATGCGACGTACAAAATAGACATGGTTCCTCCGGAGGTTATTCGGTTTCGAGGTTGGCGGGGATGCGTTCGGCCTTTTTGCCGGTGAACTCTTGCCAACGATTGACGATGACGTCACAATAAAGGCCGTCGATTTCCATCGCGAAACAGCGACGATCCGTTTGTTCGCAGGAAATCAAGGTCCAACCGCTGCCGCCGAACAATTCCAGTACGTTTTCGCCCGGTTTCGACGAATACTGGATCGCTCGGATCGCCAGTTCGTTCGGTTTTTGCGTCAAGTGAACCATTTGGGTATGGTTGATTTTTTTGACTTCCCAAACGTCGGTCGCATTGTTCGGGCCGAAGAATTTGTGAGCGGCACCCTCCTTCCAGCCGTAGAAACACCACTCATGCCCCGTCATAAAATCCTTGCGGGTCAGGACGGGATGCCCTTTGACCCAGATGATCGCCTGGCTGAAATAGAGATTGTGTTTTTTCAAAAACGGAGGATAATTGCCGCAGTTCGTGAAGCCGCCCCAAATGTAGAAGCTGCGGCCCGGCTCCAAAACGCGAGCCATGTTGCCGAACCAGGCGTCCAAGAGGCGGTCGAACTCCTCGTCGGAAACGAAGTCGTTCGCCAGCGGGCGATCCTTCGGACGCATTTTTTTCGTCGTCGGCTCCGCTTTGCCGGGATCGCGGGCCACGTCGAAACCCTGGTGATGCGTGTTGGTGTAACTCGAAAGCCCGGCGGCAATTGCGTTGTTGCTGCGACTTTCCACGCATACATTATACGGAGGATCGCAGCAAACTAAATGTACGATATTTCCGTCGAGCAGCCGGTCGACATCCTCCGGCTTCGCGCTGTCGCCGCACATCAGCCGGTGGTTGCCGAGAATCCAGATATCGCCTTTCTGGGTGACGGGATCGTCCGGCGGCTCGGGAACCGAATCGGGATCGGTCAGCCCCTGCGAAATCCCGGTCGAGATGTTCAAGAGTTGGGTCAATTC
>DOMV01000110.1:8135-10552 GCA_003509805.1 Planctomycetaceae bacterium | reverse complement strand
CGGCAGAAAGGGAAAGAAATCGGATCAGCGGACGCCCCCGATCGCTTCGGCGACATTGCGGCCGTGTTCGCGGATTCGGCGATACGCGTTCAATTGCGTGTTGAGGGCGATAATGATTTGCGGATCGAACCGGTCTTCCGACATGCGTTTGATAAACCGGTCGCGAATCGATTTGGCGACTGCGTTGATCGTCTTTCCCTGCGAATGTTCGAGCGGCAACACTTCCGGGCCGGGACGACGCTGGGCGTAATGCAGGAAAATCGATCCCAGGTAGGCGATCGTCTGGCGGTGCAGGTCGAGAATCTCGGCCTTTTCCGCTTCCGGGATCACGAGGCCGGAATCATGCAATTTCAGGTTCGATTTGAGAATAATCACGAGATAATCGCCGATCGATTCGATTTCATCGGCCATTTTAAGCTGGTTCCGGGTGATATCGGCGACATCGTGGGAAATGTTGCCGGAAAGCAGCCCGGAGGTGAAGGCGATGATTTCGTCCTGCAACGTATCGAGCATTTCCTCCTGTTGAAACGCCCGGTCGGAATGTTTGCGAACCGCTTCCTGGTCTTCCCCGTCCGATTCGATAATCGTCTTCACGGTCGCGGCCAAATCCCGGCAACAATTCCCCATCCGTTGGACTTCGATCCGGCTCTGCTCGATGGAAATGGCGGCCGTTTCCAGGAGACGGACATTCAGGCCGGTCAATCGGGTCGTCGGTCCGCTTTCCCCGTCGTCGGGCACGAATCGAATCAACAGGTCCGCCGCGGTATGGACGAACGGGAGAAAAACGATCATGTTCGTGATGTTGAACAACGAGTGGGTCAACGCGATCCCCAAGCCGATGCGGGAGTTCATGATCTCGCCGGTCACCGGATCGATACCGACGACCCAGGCGACGATCCCCGGGAAATCGAGCGGCAAAAACAGGGCGGAAACCCAGAGGACGCCGATCGTATTGAACGCGACATGGAAATAAGCGGCCCGACGGGCATTCGTCGACATGCCGATCGAAGCGAGCATGGCGGTAATCGTCGTCCCGACGTTCTCCCCCAACACGAGCGCGGCGGCCGTGTTGAAATCGATCAACCCGATGCTCGCGAGGGAGATCGTGATTCCGACCGTGGCCGCCGAAGCCTGGACGATCATGGTCATCACGCAGCCCGTCAACGCGCACAGCAAAACGCCCGAATAGGTCCGGGCGGAAAACATTTCCATGCACTCGATGAAGGAAGGAAGTTCGCTCATGCCGGAAAAACCGTCCTGCATCAACTGCATGCCGTAGAAGATGAAGCCGACGCCGAGACCCGCCATCGCGAACGAACGCGGCCGTTCCCCTTTGCCGAAAAGAAAAAAACAGGCGGAAATCCCGATCAACGGCAGGATGACCGGCTTGATGTTCATCGTCAGTATCCACGCGATGAACGTCGTCCCGATGTTCGCTCCCATGATGACGCCGATTCCCTGCGAGAGCGCCATGATCTGGCTGTTGACGAAACCGACCACCATGACCGTGGTGACGCTGCTCGATTGGATCAGGACGGTCGTAATGACGCCGACGCCGACGGCGGCGAAACGGTTGTCCGTGAGCAGGGCGATCATGCGGCGCAGCCGTTCCCCGGCGATCATCTGGAAACCTTCGGACATGTTTTTCATGCCGAGCAGGAATATCCCCAAGCCGCCGAGCAGGGTGCAGAACATCAGGAAAAAGTTCGGGGAAGCGACTTCCAACTCGACGCTTTCATCGACGACGAAACCGGTTACGGGATTGACCGTCCGCAAAATCACCTTGGTTTTTCCGATGCCGCACCATTCGAGGACGAGGGTCCGACCGTCCAGTTTGCTCCGGACGATTTTCTCGTCGCTTTTCACGACGATTTCGGAATGCGGCTCGCACCCCTCGAAACCGGGATGGGATTCGTACACCCCGGCCAAATCGATCCGCGTCGGCGGCGGCATCGTCTTGAGAAAAAGGACCTTGGGATTGGCGATCCTTTTGGTGAATTCGTGTTTGGAAGCGACACTTTCCGGGAGCATCCCGGCCGACGGCATCCCGGATGGCGACGTTACTGATTGCGACGTTGCCGATTGCGACGCCTTCGAATCGGCCTCCGGCGACGTCTCGGTCGCGAAAACGTTTTCCGCCAGGGGAACGACGGACGCATCGGAAAAGGTAAGCCGCGCAGCCTCCGGCTCAATATCCGTCGCCGCGTAAAGAACGGGAAAAAGCAAGAGAAACACCAACATGGACCGACCATACCGGCTGAAAATAGTCGTCAAACTCATGGCCGCCATTGTGTCGCTTTCGATCAGGCGTGTCAAGCCGGGGGAACAAATCCCCGCCAAAAAAACGCATGACTAACGCATGACTAAGCACGACTGCCGGTCGCGTGCCGCGTTGGGCGGTAGGCTCCCGGCTGTGA
>DOMV01000110.1:0-8122 GCA_003509805.1 Planctomycetaceae bacterium | reverse complement strand
CACTGCCACACAACGCAGCCCGGCTGGGTAAACGGGCGGTCAAGCGGGCTGGGTTTACCAACGACTCGACCGGCTTTCGGTATACCAGCTTCGTTTTTTGCCTGAAGATCGTTAATTCGGCCCAACTTGTCCGAAACAGCCCGGCATGGTAGAATCGCCGCTTTCGGCACAGGACGGAGTCGAAACGACGATCGATTCCGCGGACAACCCGGAGGAGGCCCGGCTCATCACCATTATGGACCCTTTGCTCGTACTTGCGTTCATCGGATTACTCCTTGTTTTTCTGACTTCCGCGGGAGCCCGGGCGCTTTCCGGCTTTTCGCGGCATCGTTTGGAGGAATTGTGTGAAAAATATCGGACGCCGGAACGATTGGGAGCGATCCTCAAGAACCACGAGCGGGCGGCCGTCGCGGCGACTTCCCTCCGGATCGTCGCCGCCCAGTGCGTGATCGTCTCGCTCGTTTTCCGCGTG
Organism: Planctomycetaceae bacterium; assembly: GCA_003509805.1. Lineage (GTDB taxonomy): Bacteria > Planctomycetota > Planctomycetia > Pirellulales > Thermoguttaceae > UBA8133. The sequence continues at coordinate 7,650 of DOMV01000110.1, read as the reverse complement.
TGGCCCGAAACTTCCGTTACGCCGATCCTTCCAATGGAATCCGCCGGTCCCGATTCCATCGTTCAAGGCTTTCGCGCGCTTTCCTTTTGGCCCCGCTGGGGAATCCTGGTCCTGACCGGTTCGCTGCTCACGATCGCGACGGCCATCTGGTTGCCCTATCCGCTCGTCCGCTATTGGGGAACGCCTTTCCTGTATTTCACCTGGCCGCTCTGGAGGGGCGCCGCGACCCTGCTTTACCCGTTCGAATTGGTCGTCCGGTTTATCGAAACGGTTTTCTGCCGCCTAGCCGGCATTCACGGCAACGCGCGCTGGGAAGACACGTTCGAAGATGAGATTCGCACCATCGTCACGGAGGGGCATCGCGAAGGGCTGCTGGAGGAAGACGCCCGCGAGATGATCGAGGGCGTGATCGAGTTGTCCGACGTGAACGTCTCGGAGATCATGACCCCGCGCACGGACATGACCTGCATTTCGAAGACGCTCACCTGGGAGGAGATGCTGGCCCGGGTCATTACGATCCCCCATTCCCGGATTCCCGTCTACGATACGACCCGGGACGATATCGTCGGCGTCCTGATCGCCAAGGATCTCCTCGCGGAACTCGCGAAAGACAACCCGGGCGAACGGATTCATTGGACGGAGCTGATGAACGATCCGATTTTCGTCCCGGAAACGAAACCGGTGAGCGTCCTGCTCCAGGAATTCCAAAAAACGCCCCGGGCCCATATCGAGCAGGGCGGGGGCGAACCCCCGTTGCCGAAAACGCATTCCCACCTGGCAGTCGTGCTCGACGAATACGGCGGCGTTTCCGGTCTCGTCACCCTGGAGGACATTTTGGAGGAAATCGTCGGCGACATCGTCGACGAGCACGATCCGATTCTCGAACGCGAATCCATCCGGCGGCTCGATGAAAACACGTTCGACGTGCTCGGCCGGGTCCATATCGACGAACTGAACGAACAACTCGGGTTCGGCCTCCCGGAAAACGACGATTTCGACACCATCGCCGGCCTCGTTTTTTCGTCCCTGGGACACATCCCGACTTCCGGAGAAACCCTGGTGTACGGCCAGGAAAAACCGCTGCGTTTCACGGTCCTTGAGGCGACCAAGCGACGGATCGACCTGGTACGGATCGAACGGAACATCCCGAGTACATGATCCTCCGAACGGCCCGTCGCCCGAACCCGTCGTCCAAGCCCTTCGATCGTTTCCGTTGCCATGAGAATCTTTTACCGAATGATTGCGATCGTTCTGCTGTCGGCCGCCTCCGCGTTCGCAGCCGGGCCGGGGGAAATGCGCGGGAAAATGCGCGAGGAAATTCTCATCGACAAGGTCCACGCGAACGATTATTCGCACGTCGGGCTTCAAAAGGACCGGTACGATTATCACGAGCAGAGCGGTTTCCGTCTCGCGTTCGATTACCTTCGTTCCCAAGGCGTGAAGACGGCGAACCATACGGAAGGCCGGCTGGACGGGGAGAAGCTCGCGGGGCACCGGCTGCTTTTCATCAATCTCGTTTCAGCGGAACGGCCCCCTTTCCTTGTTTCGGAGATTCGCGCCATCGTCGCATTCGTCCGGTCCGGCGGGTCGCTTTTCATCATCACCGATCACAGCAACGCCTATTTCCACGCCTACCGGCTCGCCCCCCTGCTCGACGAGTTCGGTATCGAGGTCCCGACCGACACGGCCTGCGACGTTGCCCCGCACACGCTCGGCAGCGGGAACGGCTGGATACTGATCGAGGATTTTTCAAAACACCCGCTCACCGAGGGCCTGCGACGGATCGCGTTTCAAACCGGCGGGCTCGTCGATGAACGTTTCGCGGTCGCGCGCACCTCCCCGCAATCCTGGGCCGACGCCTGGCAAACCACGGCTTACGCCGAGTCGAACGCCATGGGGTTTTTCGGCAATTTCGCCCGGGACGAGGGCGAACGGAGCGGCCCGTTGGGTGTCGTGCTCGCCAAGGAATTCGATCAGGAATTCGGCCAAGAATGCGGGCGGGGGCGCATCGTCATCGTCGGCGACCAGAACATCTTTTCCGATATCTGCATCGATTATGCCGACAATTATCGCCTCTGGATCAATGCAATCGCCTGGTTGCTGCATGAACCGGCGAAACGAGAAAGCGGGAACACGGCCGGACAGACGGGCGGAAATGCGGGTGGACATGCGGACGAAAATACGGACGGTAATACGGAAGACAACCCGGTCGCTGCGACTTTTCCGGGCCTTTCCGATCCGGCCGCCTACAGGGCTTTCCGCAAACCGCGAATTCTGCTCGCCGAAGATTTCGGAATCGGGGCGTTCGGAACCGACGACCGATACGGTTGTTATCACCTGATGAGCCTGATGCGGCGGGATTACTCGCTGCTGGCCGATGATCGCTACGAAGAACCGTACGACCTGGTCGTCCTTCCCAACGGGCACTTGGAAATGAATGCGGCGATCGTCGATCTGCTCGTCGGCCACCTTCGTCGCGGCAAAGCCGTTCTTGCGCTGCATACCTCGACCCAGGTCACAACCGAGCCGAAATCCGTTCTGATGCGGGTCGTTCGAAAAATGGGGGTTCAAACGCCGCGGTTTCAAAGAATCGACGACATTCGCAGCGTCGCCGCCATCCCCGGGGCCGGATCGATCTACCTTTTCCCGCCGGAATTCCCGCTTTTCAACAACATGCTTCCCAGTCCGAGCACGAAACCCGATATCCTGCAAGCCGACAGGGCCGTCGTTTACCTGCGGCAATTGGCGGCGGTCCTCGAAGCGGAATCAAAGAAGCCGTAACCGAATGCGGTGTTCCTGTGCCGGCGGGTCCGGGGCGGACTGCCGATTGGCTCCCGGCCGTGAGGTGTTCCTGCGCCGCTCGGCTAAACGCTCATTTTACCACATTGCCAGTATACCATGAAAAACCGGGAACCGTTCATCCTTTTGTTCGCCGCGATTTATCCGACGCTGCTGACGCTGCTTTACTTCGTATGGCTCGCCGACAGTCCGGGCACATTCCAAAAAACGACATTCCTGTTCGGAAAAGCGGTCCAGTTTTCGTTGCCGCTCCTCTGGGTCGCGTTTTTCTGCCACGAACCCTGGTTCCTGCGGCGATTTTCCTCCGGGGGCGTTCGGGAAGCCGTCGGTTTCGGATTGCTCGTTTTTGCCGCGACGCTCGTGTGTCATTACGTTTTCCTGCGTTTCGGGCCGTTGAGCGAAAACGCGAACGCGGTCGGAGCGATCCGTTCAAAAGTGGACGCATTCGGTATCGGACAGCCCGCGTTGTTCATCCTCTTCGGGTTGTTTTACACCCTTGTCCACAGCGGGTTGGAGGAATACTATTGGAGGTGGTTCGTCTTCCGCCGCCTGGCCCGGCATATCGACCGGCGGGGGGCGATCTTCCTTTCCAGCGTCGCTTTCATGGCCCATCATGTCGTCCTGCTCGGCTCGTATTTCGGCTACGGGCATTGGTTGACCTGGTTCGGTTCTCTCGGCGTCGCGATCGGAGGGGCCTACTGGAGCTGGTCCTACCACCGTTTCGATTCGATTTGGCCCGCCTGGATTTCACACGGAATCATCGATGCCGCCCTTTTCACCGTCGGGTTTCTCGTTTTATTTCATTTTGCCTGAATTGCCGGCCTGAATTATACTGTAAACGGCCTGAAACTGTTCCCGCGAACAATCGCCTGCCGCTCGAACGATTCGTTTAAGCACTTGTTTAAAAAGACGTTAAAAGCGAGTGAGTGCGGCAGGCAGACCTGACCAAATGTTCGTTTTCATCGCGTTTCCAGTATACCAGGATGCCGGACTCATGGGATACTGTTTCCCGGCGTCTGAGGCGTCTGTTTCCCAATCGGGCGGGGTTGACAAACCGGACAATCACGATAAACTGGCGCGGTGAACTGGATCGTTTCATGGGTCGTCCAGTCAGGGATATGTTGAAATAATCAGGAATTTTACGGGAGAACGGATCCGATGGCTCGCGTTTGTGAAATTTGTGGAAAAGGTCGCCGCGTTGGAAATCATATCGAAATTCGCGGTAAAGCGAAATATCTCGGGGGCGTCGGGACGAAAGTGACGGGCATTTCCCGCCGGGTGTTCCTGCCGAACCTTCAAAATGTCCGAATCACGACGGCAAACGGAACCAATAAAACTGTAAGGGTTTGCACTCAATGCATCCGGAGCGGGGCCGTTGTCAAGCAAATTAAGAACCAGCCGTTCCAACTGTCGGTCGGCGCGGAACATGATTTGCCCAAATCCGGAAAAAAACGATCCGGGAAAACCAACGCCACCGGCAGGTAGAACTGAAACCGTTAAAATTTCCCGACGCCGGGTCCGAGACGGACGGCCGGGCGACTCCCGGTTTCCGGTCGCCGGTGTCAGCCGTATTTTGGAGTGACCGGGCGTGGTGACATCAGGCGATTCCGGGAAAAATTTTTCTGACGTTTCCCAATCGGGAGATTGGAATGTCGTTTTTTGCCTTTCTATACCGTTCGCTTCGATACGATTATGCCGTCCATCTCCTGACGGCGCTGGGGGCGGGGCTCACGTCCGCCGTACTGATCGGGGTGCTTTTGTTGGGCGATTCGATGCGGGGAAGTCTCAAGGCCCTGACGCTTCAAAGGCTCGGCCGGGTCGATACCGTCCTTTCCGGTTCCGGTTTTCTTTCGGAAACCGTCGTGCGCACCGGCGACCAGACCGGCGACCAGCCGCTTCCCGAGCCGTTTACGGCCTGCGTCCCGACGATTCTTTTGCCCGCAGCGGTGCTCAAAGAGGCGGTGCTCACTGAGGGAAGACGGACGGAAAAAGAAGGCGAAGACGCAATCGACGGGCGTACCGCAGGCATCGAGCGGCAGACCAAAAAGGTCCAGCTCATCGCCAATTCCCATACGGAAAACACCTTCGCGATCAACCGGACGCTTGCCGACGCCCTGCAAATCCGGCAGCCGGGCGAACGTCTGCTGTTGCGGGTCGAACTTCCCGAATCGATCCCCCGTGAAAGCGTGCTCGGCCGGCGGGACGAAACGCTTTTACATGCTCCGATCACCATTGAAAAAATCCTACCTGATGAAGGGTTTGCGCGGTTTTCACTCCGGCCCGACCAGCGTGTCGCGCCGACCGTGTTCGTTCCGCTCGCATGGTTGCAACGCCGCCTCGGACAACCGGGAAAAGTCAATTTTTTCCTGCTCGAAACCGACAATCCGGCGGTTCCCGTGGACGCTGCCCGACGGGAAGCGTTTCGTGACCGGCTCGCTCCGAAGCCCGACGACCTGGGAATCGATCTTGTTGAACGGAACGGCGTCGAATATCTCACGTCGGCACGAATGCTGTTCAATGACGCTCAAGCGGCATTTCTGGAGACGGTCTTTCCGGAGCCGGCACTTCCGGAAACGACGGGGACGGCCATTTCCGATTCCGCATCGCAGCGGCGTGCAACGCCTTACCTGATTTACCTTGCCGAATCGATCGCATGCCCCGAAAAAAAAACATCGGTTCCCTATTCAACGCTTTGCGCGATCAATCCGGATCAACTCACCGGAATTCCGCCCCCGCTCCAGACAATCGCGCCACCGAGGATCGCCATTACCCGGGACGAATATACCCTGGACGAATGTATCCTGAACGAGTGGACGGCAACTGAACTCCAGGTAGTACAAGGCGATACGGTTGAAATCACCTATTTCGCCCCTGAATCGCTCCGGGGAGAAATTCAAACGCGAACCGCATCCCTGACGGTCGGCGGCATCGTTTCCATGCGCGGATTCGGAGCCGACCACCGCTTGATTCCGGAATTGCGGGGAATCACCGACGAACGATCCATCGCCGACTGGAACCCTCCTTTCCCTTTTGACGCGAAAAAGATACGCAAACAGGACGAACAGTATTGGGACGACTACCGGGCAGCTCCGAAAGTCTTTGTTTCCCTGGAAACAGGCCGTAAACTCTGGGGAAGCCGTTTCGGAAAGACAACCGGGTTCGTCCGGTCGCAACCCCAACCCCAATCGCAACATCCGTCCCAATCACAGCCCGGCGACGTTTTCGACGATCCGTCGGCGGACCGGATCGCGCCCACGGAGCCGTCGACAATTTTCGGGATGAGCCAACAGGCGTTTCTTCAAAAGCTCGGCGAACCGGGCAGCCCGTTCGCGCTCGACCTCCAGCCGGTCAAGCAACAGGGGCTTGCCGCCTCGTCGGGAACGACGCCGTTCAACGTGCTGTTCCTGATGATGAGCTTCTTCATCATCGGGGCGGCGTTGACGCTGCTCGCCCTGCTTTTCCGGCTCTCGGTCCAGCGACGTGCCGTACGGATCGGAACGCTTTCGGCCCTGGGAATTCCCCCGGAACGTATCGCTCGCCTTTTGCTTGCCGAAGGTTTTTGCCTTTCCCTGTTCGGGACCGTTCTCGGCGTTCCCCTGGGAATCGCTTACGCGGCCCTGCTCGTCCACGGCTTGAATACATGGTGGACCGAGGCGATCGTCGTTCCCTTTCTTTCGCTCCACATCGGTTTGACAAGTCTCGCCGTCGGCATGTTCGGCGGACTGGCGGCGGCGCTGGTCGCCGTTTGGTTTTCCCTGCGGGGATTGAGTCGCATCTCCGTTCGAACGCTTCTTGCCGGCGGATTCGAAGGCCGGCAAACGGAGACGATTCATGCCGGACGCAAAAACCGGCGCGGCGATTCCCGTCGTGTCGTCCCCCATGTCATCCCGATTCTTTGCGCAAGCGGAATCGTGCTTTCCGCCCTTTTGGGAGCCCGCCAAACGGACGAAATGAACCGTGCCGGTTTCTTTTTCGGGGCCGGGACGCTCGGTTTGTTCCTGGGCCTTCTTTGGATTCGAAAATGCGTTCTCCGTGAAAACAACGGAATGGGCGCGACGATCGGCGATATCGGCAGTATCGGCAGTATCGATCGCCTGGCCGTTTCCAACGCACGGCGCCGCCCGATGCGCAGCCTGCTTTGCATCGGGTTGATCGCCCAGACGGTGTTCCTCATCCTTGCCGTCGGCGCATTTCGGATGAATGCCGGGACGATCTCCGCCGACAAAACCGGTGGAACCGGCGGCTATGAGGTCGTTTTGGAAACCGCACTGCCGGTTTTTTACGACCTGAACACCCCCCGGGGACGCCGGTCGATGGATTTCGATCCGGGAGAAGAGCGGACATTTCGCGAGAAAATCGACCATGTCGTCTCCTTTGCCGTCCGTGACGGCGATTCGGCAAGCTGCCAAAATCTTTACCAGGCCCGGACGCCGCGCATTCTCGGCGTTTCCCGTGACTTCGTCGCGCGAGGCGGGTTCGCGTTCGCGGCCAAAGAAAAAAACAAGGCGAAAAACGTGGAAACGAATCCGGATTCCACCAATCCTTGGCGCGTCTTGCCAAAATCACTGAAATCCGAGTAAACAACCATCATTAAGTCCATACAAGAAGTACAGTAAATACTGTCAGAAAGATGATTTTCAGTAGCTATAAATGCTCATATGATCATCTCGAGCGTTGTTCCATTTTTATGGACGTTGGCAAACTTTCCAAATTAAAGAAATAATCTCCATGTTTGTCTGAGAATGTTCTCTTGGTCAAATACTTAATTATTCTCTAACAGCTACAAGTATTCATCTGCAAAAACTGCAGAAAATCATCGGAAATTTATTTAAGGGCGGGACGTACTTCTGC
>DOMV01000306.1 GCA_003509805.1 Planctomycetaceae bacterium | reverse complement strand
TGCCGAAGGTAAGCAGGCGGATTAGGACGGGCTGTGTTTACCAACGACTCAACCGGCTTCGGTGTAATATCGGACATGCGGCATGAATCCGACAGGTATGCATTCGACGATCGGGAAATTCTTCCCGGCCGCACTCTTTTCATTTTACCCCATTTCCTGTATAGTGAATAGGTGGCTCGTCGATTGCCTGTTTTACTGATCGATAATCCCTATTCCTTCCATATCCCGAATACTTCCGATGCCCGACATCCGTTCCTTGATCGAAACGCTCCAACGACTTCAACAGCAACTCGCCGATCTTCGCGGCCGGCTTCGCCGCGGCCCCATGGTTATTCAGGCTCATGCGAAAACGGTCAACCGGCTCAACGAAAATCTGGAGAAACGAAAAGCGGAACATCAGCGTCTTCTTTTGGCCGCCAAGGAGAAGGATCGCCAGATGAACGCCGCGGAAACGGCGATCGCGAAACGGAAAACGCAACTCGCGGAAGCGAAAACGAACAAGGAATTCCAGGCGCTCAAGAAGCAAATCGAGGCCGACGAGGTCGCCAACTCCGTATTGGCCGATGAAACACTCGAAGCGATGGAAAAGGCCGACAAAGGCTCGCCGAAGGTGACGGAAGCCGAAACCGAACTCCGGAAAGGGATTGTGTTGGCGGAAGATGCCAAAAAACTGTTCGCCCAGGAGGAACCGGTCATCAGGGCCGATATCGAACGCCTTGCCGCCGAACTGAAAACCTTTGAAAAGCAGCTTCCGTCCGATTTCCGGGAGGTGTACGATCGTCTGATCGGTCATAACGGCGGCGAGGAGGCGATTGCCGTCGTGGTCAAAAACAAGTATTGCGGCGGGTGTAATCAGCAGGTCCCGATTAACTCGCTTGCCCAAATTCTCCAGATGAAGCCGATTACATGCAGTTGCTGTGGTCGGCTTCTTTTTGTTCCGGAAGATTTCGTGTTCGAGAAAAAATAGATCGGCTTTGACGGTTAAAACGGTCGATATAACCAAGAGAATTGGAAACAGGCCCGGACGGCGCCCATCAGCGGCGCCTTTCAGCGGTTGGTTTGTTGGTCCGTCGGGGCCGGGCGTCCGACGATCGTCAGCACGGTGATACCGTAAACGGCCTGATAATCCTCCCGCGCACAATCCTCCCGCGCACAGGCGCCTGCCGCTCGAACGATCCGTTTATGTCATTATACGAACAGCCGTTAGGGGTTGGTGAGTGCGGCAGGCAGACGTGACCAAAATGTCCGTTTTCATCGCGTTTCCAGTATATTCCCTTGGCTTCGAACAACGTACGCAAAGCGGCGATTTTTCTGATCAGCATCCCGAAAGATCAGGCGGGAGAGTTGTTGAGTCGTCTTGCGCCCAAGCAGGTCGAGGCCGTGATGACCGAGATCGCCAAAATCGGCGTCATCACCCCGGAAGAGCAGGAAAACGTGATCCGGGAATTTTCCAAGGCGAATCCGACCAAGCTGGTCGGCAGCCTCGGCGGTTTCAACGTCGCCCAACAGTTGGCCGAGGCGGCGCTCGGACAGGACGGCGGGGCCGTCATCGACAGCGTCCGCCAGTCCCTTGAGGCGATCCCGTTCGGATTTCTCCAGAAAGTCGACAGCGAAAACCTGCTCACCTTCATCCAGGACGAGCATCCACAAACGATTGCGCTGATCGTGTCGCATGTCCGGCCGAACCAGGGCGCCGACATCATCAACGGCCTGCCCCCGGAGCGCCAGTTGGCCGTCATCCGCCGCATCGCGACGATGCAGCAGACGAGCCCGGAAATCATCAAGGAAGTCGAGAAAGGCTTGGAAAACCGGATGGCCAGCGTGATGAGCCAGAAACTCGAAAGCGCCGGCGGTGTCGGCGCCGTCGCCGAGGTGCTCAACGTGATCGATCGGGCGACGGGCCGGACGATCATGGAAAACCTGGCCCAGGACGATCCCGATCTGGTCGATGAAATCCGGCGTCTCATGTTCGTCTTCGAGGACATCAACAAACTGGCCGACCAGGATATCCAGGCGATTCTCAAAAGCGTCGAAAGTTCCCAATGGGCGATCGCGCTCAAGGGGGCCAGCGAGGAACTCCGCGAAAAGATTTTCCGCAACATGTCGAAACGGGCCGGCGCGATGCTCAAGGAGGAAATGGAATACCTCGGTCCGATGCGATCCTCCGACGTGGAACGCATCCAGCAGGAAATCGTCGATATCGTGCGACGGCTCGAAGACGCCGGTGAAGTGACGGTTCATTCCGACAAGGGCGAAGAACGATTCATCCAATAGCCGGCCGACCGGGTGTCACCTCCTTGATTTTTCGTGCCTTCTTTTTCAAACAAAAAAACGTCGAAATAATCTTGAAGTCGGGCGGGCCACGGTGTACACTGACTCGTGGCGGTCGGGCATTCGGCCGCGAGGAAGTCCCAACACGATTTCAGGAGAAGAGCCATGAGAAAAATCCGGCCGGCAAAACGAGGAAGGGGGGAAACAACGAGCCGGGAATCATATCCCCAAACGAGCCGGGGACTGTGTCCCCGGAACCGTATCGATCACAAAGGTTTCACGCTCGTCGAACTTCTCGTCGTCATCGCCATCATCGGCGTGTTGGTCGCCCTGTTGCTCCCGGCGGTCCAGGCGGCACGCGAAGCCGCGCGGCGCATGCAGTGCATGAACAACCTGAAACAATTGGGGATCGCCGCCCATAACATGCACGATGCTTACGGCCATTTCGCCGGATGTTACGCCTCGAAAGAACTCTTTCTCGATTACACGGACAAAGCGGCGGCCTCGGCCCAGCATCGTGTCCGGGCAAGCATCTTCGTCCAGATGCTCCCGTATTTCGAAGCGACCCCGACGTACGACAAAATCATGGCGATGTGGACCACGAATTCGGGAATCATCGGTGCCTGGCAGAGCGGCAATGTCGCGAACAACCCCTGGACCGACTGGCTCCCGTCGTCGTTGTGCCCGTCCGATTCGAATACCGCGACGCCCGAGGACCAGACGAAACCGATCAGTTATCGCGGTTGTTTCGGCGATATCCGCATGAACGTCGATCAACCCGAGTACGAATTCAATGCCGCCAGCGCCGGATTCGGTCGACTTAAAAACGGGGTCAAAGCCAACGGGCGCGGCGTCTTTGTCCGCGGTGATTTCACGCAACGGGACATCGGTGCGATCCTCGACGGGGCAAGCAACACGCTCCTGTTCAGCGAATGCGGCGTCGCGCCGTTCCAAACGGAAGGTTCGAACGATATTCGTGCCGGAATGGCGGCGGGGGTTCCCCGGGTTCACGACGGCGGCAATCCCAACGGGTCTCCGCCCTCTGCCTGCTATGACCGTCGCGGTTCCGGAAAGACGTTTACCGGGACGGCGACTTTTTCCACCAACGCCGCCGATATCAACAAGCATCACGGTCGGCGCTGGGGGGACGGCCAACGCGGTAGCTGGACCTTGTTTTGCTCCATTTTGCCGCCCAATGCGCCCAGTTGTTCGCTCGGCAATTCCGCCGACGCCGGAGAGGCGTTCAACACGGCGAATAGCTACCACACGGGCGGCGTCAACGCCTGCATGGCCGACGGAGGCGTCCGCTTCTTTTCGGAAACGATCCGGACGGAGAATCTCGATAAAAATCCGCCGCAACCGGGTGGGCCGAGTAACGAGTCGGCGTTAAAACTCTATTCCGGCCCGTCGCTTTACGGAATCTGGGGCGCGCTCGGGACCGTCGACGGCGGAGAAACGGCGACTTCCTTGTAACGACTTGTAACAGTAAAGCGATCATCATGAACACGTGCCGATTATCTCTGCCGCTTTTCGTCGTCCTGGTTGCCGTAGCCCTGTCGTTCGGTTGCAACGGTAGCCGGCGCGGCATCGTCACATACAAGGTTTCCGGAACGGTAACCTATAATGATCAGCCGGTATCGAATGTCAACGTCGCGTTTATTCCGGTTGTCGAGGAAGGCGGCGAACGGGCGGCGGCCGTGACGAATGAAAAAGGATATTATCAATTGTCGTCGATGAATTCCGATCCCGGCGCGGGAGCAATGCCCGGCGAGTACCGGGTGACGCTCTCCCATAAGATTCAACGGCCCGGCGTGGAACCGGTCCGGGATGCGTCCGGAAACATCATTCAATATGATTTCATTGAGGAATTCCCCGCGATTTACCAGGATGTCGAGAACACGCCTTTTACCGTAAAAGTCGTCAAAGGACGCAATACCTTCGATTTTCCCGTAACGCCGCAAAAATGACGCTGCGGGAACACGCCATCGTTGGACCCCCGCATTCGCAGGGGAGACGATTGTCAAATAATTCGATTGAAATTTTTCGTGAACGGAGGTCGTGCATGTCGTCCCCTTTTCGTTCTGTCCATGAGTTTCGGCATCGGCTCGTATCCCTGCTTTTCATAAAGTACACGGTCGTTTTTGCCGCCTGTTGGTTGTTTCTCTGGGGAACAACGGCCCTTGCCCTGCGTACGTCGGAGTTGTTCCGCGCCGAACAACTCTGCTGGGGAGCGATCGGGCTGCTGTTGCCCCCGTTGTTCGCCCTTGTTTTCGCAAAACGGATGTTGCCCTCCGATGCCGTTCTGGCAGCCATTCTCGACCGTGAGAACCGGGCGGGCGGTATTTTTCTCGCTTCCCTGGAATTGACTTCCGACTTGACTTCCGCCGGTCGGGCCGGTTGGACCACCGAGACGGCGGTCTCGAATCACACGGTCTCGAATCGAGCAATCACGAATCAATGGCTGGGCGATTTGCCCCCGCTTGCCGTTCCCGGGTTGCGCTGGAATGGAAGCCGGCCGTTTTTCGGCCTCGGACTCGGACTCCTCTTCCTGATCGTCGCGCTGCTGGTTCCCGTCCAAGCGTTGACCGCCGCGGCCGGGAATCGCCTGAATGTCGAAGACCGCGTCCGGAAATTGACCCGGCAACTGGAGACGCTTGCCGAGGAAAAAATGCTGCCGCTCGAAGAAGTCGACGCTTGGAAAGTCGAACTGGAAAAGATACAAAACGAGGCCGAGGGGGTTTCACCGGTGAAAACCCAGGATGCGCTCGACCAGATGGCCGACCAGTTGGAACAGAAGGCCCAGGAGGCGATGGAGGAAACCGAGAAAAAGGCGGAAGCGCTCGCGCAGGCCGAATCGCTCCTGGACGCCTTCGAGGAAAGTTTGCAGAAAGGCGAATCCTCCGGCTCGAAGGAAATGATGGAGGGCCTTGCCGAGGCGATTGAAAAAATGCTCCGGGAAAACGACGAGCTGCGAAAGGACATCGAAGAGGAGCTTTCCCGAGACGAGGACGGAGAAGAGAGTGAATCGGATGCGCTTACCGAGACCCTCCAGAAAATGCTGCAAGAAAATCAGTTCGGCGAAATGAACGCGGAACAGTTGCAAAAACTGGCCGAAGCGATGAAAAACTGCGAGGGAAAATGCGAGGGAACGCTCGACAAACTCAAGGCGGGCGGGTTCAAGATCGATCCGGAAATGTTGAAAAAAATGCAGGAGGCCCGGAATATCGGCAAAGCGGAACTGCAAAAAATGCTTGAGGAGCTCAAGGCCGGCGCCTGCCCGGCCGAATGCGGCGAGTGCGAGGGCTGTAAAACCCTCAGTCGCTGTCAAAAACAAGCTCTTTGGGACCGCAGTGCGAAGGAAACCGGAACATCGCAATACCTTGAATCCGAAACCGACGAAGACGGTTCCCAATTCCGGCCTCTCACGCTTCCTCCGCCCGAGTTGGAGGCGTTTCGTCAATCGCAAAAGATCGGGCTCTCGACCGGTCGGCCCCAGGCTGATTCCGCGGGAGCGTCCTCCGAACAGGGCGGGGCGATTCGGGAAATC
>DOMV01000117.1:2823-2985 GCA_003509805.1 Planctomycetaceae bacterium | reverse complement strand
ACGAGCGCGGCGCCGGGTTTGAGCCGCAACAGGCCCCCGTTGGCCTTGGAAACGAAGAAAGCCCGGTCGAGGAACGACTTGAATGTCCCGTTGATCCCGGAAAAATAGACCGGTGATCCGAGAACGATCCCGTCCGCCTCGATCATTTTCGGCAGCATCTCG
>DOMV01000117.1:0-2793 GCA_003509805.1 Planctomycetaceae bacterium | reverse complement strand
ACAACCGCGGATGGACTTGTTGCCGATGGTCGCCGATTCCGTTTCGATACCCGCGTTTTGAACCTCGTGCAACAACACCCGCAACGCCTGCGCCGTGTTGCCGTCATGCTTCGGACTACCGTTGATGGCCAATACTTTCATGGTTGCCTCTTTCAAAAAAACCGACAAAACAGACTCTCCGCATCGGAAACGGCGATAACAGCGATTTTGCAGGTTGAAAATCAACATCGGCAAAGCCGTCCCGCCGCACCGAAAAATCAGGCGCTCCGAAGAACCGGGGATTGCCCGGAGGGGAACAAACGGCACCTGTGCAAGAAATTCTAGCAGACGCCGTTCCCGTGTCAATCAGCCTTCAACGAACGATATCTGAACATAATTCATTCGCCGTTCAAACCGGGAACTCCGAACCGGCGTGCGATTTCGACAGGACGCCTAGCGGCCCTTCAGTTCGTGGATGAACGAAAATCGCGGCTTGATCCCGTTCGTTCCATCCGCGTAAAACTGCTCGTTGAAATAATAGAGTCGTTCCTTCGGGTCGTTCATATCGGGATAGCTGTCTCCCTTCTGCAAAATCGGATCCCAACCGGGAATACCGCCGAAGGCCCGATCACCCGCCAATTGGCAGGGAAACCAGTGGCCCGTCGAATTCACCGGCGTCTTGCTTCCCTTTCGGTCCGTTTTTGGGGCCGCATTCGCCTGCGGTTTTTCTTCCAGGTAAAATTCCGCATAGCAATGGGTCGGCAATCGTACCGTTCGTGCGGGAATCCGGCCCGCGCGGCAGATCGCGATGAAAACGAACGTCATGTCCTTGCAATCCCCCCGCCATTTGCCATCGGTGATCGTCGCCAGGGCGCCCTTGGCCTCTTTGTCCTTGTATCCACCGTCGTATGCGATCTTTTCGCGAACATAATCATAAATCGCCTCGACTTTTTTCCAGTCGCTTTCCCCTTTTTTATCCCGGACGATTTCGTTGAACAGGTTGACGAATTTACGTTCCTTGCATTCGACTTTCGGGCCCGGTCGGAGATAGATATCGAATCCCTTCGGCGATTTCGCGGGGATGACCAGCCGCATGGTTTCCTCTTCCGGCGGCGGCAACATCTCGGCCCGGGTCGTTTCGATGGTCATCGTCATTTCCATTTCCCGGTTCACATTCAGCTTTCGGGCCGTATACAACAGGATTTTGCACCCCGGGTAATGCCGCGCGTTTTCCAGAATCTCAAGTTTGACTCCCGGTTCGGGCGGTTTTTCATCGACGATTTTCGTTTTTTGCTCTTCGCCCCAATCCATCGGAATGGGCACGGCGACCCGCATGTTGTCCAGCGATGTCCCGTTGGCGACAAATTTGACCCCGGCCCTGAAAATCTGTGTTTTCGTGTTGCCGATCCGCGGACCGCCGGAAAGCGGCGCGGGCATTTCCCCGTCATGAAATTCAAACTGTCCCAATGCGGCCGGCGCCAGGCAAATCGCACCGCCCAGCGATGCGGCTGTACCAAGGAATCGACGTCTGCTCTTGTCGTGCGGCTTTTTCATGTCTATACTTCCGGAAATGGGTGTGTCGGTGCGACCCGGTGCGATTCTCAACCTGAAGACCAGTATAACCGAGATTGAAGGGAAAAACCATGAAACATCACAACGTAAACGGTATCGCGTTGGCCGTCTCGGATTCGGGAAAAGGCCGACCCGTGATTCTGGTACACGGATTTCCGTTCGATCATTCGATGTGGGATGCGTTGACCGTGGAACTGACCGCGAAGTCTACGACACCGGACGGAGCGGGTCAATATCGAATCATCGCACCGGATCTCCGGGGATTCGGCGGCAGCAAGGGACCAACGGCGCCCGGAAGTACCGTCACCATGGAGCAACACGCCGACGACCTTGCCTCACTTCTGTATTCACTCCAGATTGCCGACAAAATCGCTCTTTGTGGTTTATCCATGGGCGGATATGTCGCGATGGCGTTCGCACGCAAATATGCCGCAAAGCTTTCATCACTCATTCTTTGCGATACACGCGCCGGTTCGGACACCCCGGAAATCGCCGGGAATCGATGCCGTTTGGCGGAAGAACTGGACCACGACAAACGAACATTGGAATCCGTCGCCGTCGACATGCTGCCTAAACTATTGACGCCGGAGACGATACAGAATGCTCCCCAAACGATCCGGGTGGCGACGGGAATGATGACCCGGCATCGGCCGTTCGGTTTGGCCGCCTCTTCGCGAGGAATGGCGGAGCGGCCGGATTCGACGCAACTTTTACAGGACTTGGATATTCCGATTCTCGTTCTTCGCGGTTCCGAGGATGTGCCGGCAAGCCGCGAAGAAATGGAAGCAATGGCGACAAGGGCAAAACACGGTCGATACGAAGAAGTGGACGGAGCGGGACATTTGGGACCGATGGAACGACCGGCCGGTTATGCGGCGACAATTCTCCGGTTTTTGGAGGATCCCATGGGAAACGGGTGATGCCCATTTGGAAACCGATCGACGTTGCCGACAAAACACATTCCGCTTCCGGCACAATGTACAAGGGTACACGGGCTCATGGTACACGGGCACATGGTACACGGGCACAGGCGGGCACGGCCGGCGGCGTTGACCAGCGTTGACAATCGGGTGAAAACAGATAGAATCACTGTTATACTGAAGGCGGTTGAAATTTCCCGAAGCCGATTCCCGGGAAGCCTGCTTTCCGAGAGTAAGCAGGCGGATAGGACGGGCTGTGTTTACCAACATCGTAACCGGCTTCGGTACATAATGACATAAACGGATCGTTCGATCGGCAGTC
>DOMV01000153.1 GCA_003509805.1 Planctomycetaceae bacterium | reverse complement strand
CGGCCTGAAACTGTTCCCGCGAACAATCGCCTGCCGCTCGAACGATTCGTTTAAGCACTTGTCTAAACAGACGTTAAAAGCGAGTGAGTGCGGCAGGCAGACCCGACCAAATGTTCGTTTTCATCGCGTTTCCAGTATAATACACCGAAGCCGGCTTCGGGAAATCACAACCGCATTCAGTATAGGCCCGCCTGAAATCGGGCGCCTCCCACGCGTCTTCCCTGTCCGAAAACGCATTCGGAGAGTCCAACACGGTTTCCACACATCGTCTCGGCGCCAACCACCATGTTTCGAGTATCGCGTATCATCCTGGCACTTTCCCTCCTGGTCGGCCTGCCCGGTATCCCGGCCTCCCGGGCGGTTGCGCAACCTTCGTATCGGGAAAAACAAGAACGGCTCTACGGCCAGTTTCAACGAAGAAAGCCCGAAAAGAAGGACAATATCAACCTGTTCGATCCGAAATCGGTCAACACCTATGCGGGAAAAAAAATCCCGGTGGAAAAGGAAGACGTATTCACTTCCATCAGCAGCACGTTCCAGGGAGCATCGAACAGGGGACCGCTGGCGCGGTTCGTCGGTTTCGCCTTGTTGGCCGCCGTCTTTGCCGGCTGCGGAGTCTACGTCTATTACAGCCGGTATGTCTGGGGACGAATGGCCAAGGACAGTTACGACGATCCTCGCGCATTGTTCCGGGAACTCTGCCGTGTCCACGATCTCGACAGGGACGAACAGAAATTCATCCGCCGATTCGCCCTGGACATGGAAATCGAAGATACCCTGCTCGTATTCATCGATCCGCTCTTTTTCGATATGGCGATTCACGATCGTCTTTTTTCCGACGACATTCCTCTTTTACGGCGACTGCGAACACGCATTTTCGGCCGTTTCGAGAACGATATCGGCGACGGTACGGCAATCATACGGGAACGCCTGCCGATTGAATTGACTCCGAAAGAACGGTACAAGCGGGAACAGGCCGCCCGGACGGTTTCGACATCCCCTTCCTCTTCTCCGGAAGAATCGCGGGCGGACTCGTCGATCTTGAATACGACGATCATATCCCAGGCCACTCCCGCGCCGCCTCCTTCGTCCATGCCGCCGTTTCCCGTCGTTCCCGGAGATTCCCAGGCATCTTCCCGGACGGAGAAAACCGGAAATGCGATGAGCGGCGACGGCATCCAACGGTTCGGATGTGCCGACGGCGACAGGCTCCGGGTTTCCGCCGTACCATCCCGTTCCGGCGGCCGCAAAATCGGTGTGAAAGGCGGTGTGCAAGGCGGTGTGCAAGGCGGTGCGCTTGCGATTCAGCGGACGGGCCTGATCGAATCGTTTTCGGAGGTGTTGCTCGACCTCGGCGACATGTTCCGCAACGGAACACGTTTGCTCGGCCGGAAATTCATGGAATTGGCCGTTCCGAGACGCAAGCCGCCGCGGGACACGATTTCTTATGTTCCGAAAACCAAATCGATTCCGTTCGAAGAAACCTTCGTTTCCGACAGGAATGCGTCCAGGAATGCAGTCGGTAATGCCGTGAGAACGGTTTCGACCAATGCAGAACGCAGGAGGGAGGTACGAGGGGGTATCAAAAAACCTCCCGGATCGAACGGTGTTTTGGAAACGGACGCTCCGACAAGGAACATGCCCGACCGGACTATCGACATGCGCAAACCCGATTCGCCCGAATTGGACGCCCTGCTGGAAGGAACAGGCAGGGAACGGCGCGGGGAAAAACATGGGGCAAAACACGAAGAAAAACGAAAAAGCAAATCAACGGAAATCGCGNNGTTTCTCGAAAGCCTGCTTGAGAATACCGATTGATCCGCGGATGCGATCGTCGCACCGGTCCGTACAGCCGTGAATCTCAGCCGTGAGCCTCAACCGTGAATCTCAGCGGAGGATTTCTTCCGCGCGGTGTTTGGCGTATTCCAGCGTTTCTTCCGTGCTTGTCGGGTCGATTTTCCGACAACATGCGATCAGCATTTCCCCCAGCGAGGCGAGTTCGTCGCCCCATTCGACCAATTCCTTGAATTCTTCGATGAGGAGGATCATCCGCAACAGATGCCGGAAGACGATCCCTTCCTGCTTCTGGAGCGATTTGGCGAGAACGAATTTGTTGAAATCGCCCTTGAACTCGAACAGGAGCTCGCCGACGGCCCAGACGGGCGTCATTTTCAGGAATACGCCGGGATAATGGTGTTCGAACAGTCGGCCGAGTTTTTCCGGGAGTGTCAGGACGAAGACCCGCTCTTCCGCATAACCGCCGAAATGTCGCCGTTCTTCCCGCTCCGCTTCCCGTTCCTCTTCGGTTTTTTCGAGAAGTTCCTCGACACTGGCAAGTCCCGATGCGAGCAATTCCTTATCCAGTCGTTCCGTCTGGAGCGGTCCCGGCGGAAGCTCCCGTTGTCTCGGAATACGCACGTGGGCAACGATGCTCCCGGGAAGTTCCAACAGGCTCTCAAGCGCCATGACACGCTCGCGCATATCGGCGATATCCAATTGTCGTACCAAAAACAGGCCGAACAACGGATTGATTCCCCGCAGTCGCATCAACATGTCCAATCGCGGCAAAGGGCGGGCATAAAGGGAATGGGCGACCGAAAGCGGAGCGTCGGTCGGCGGACTGCTGATCTGCGTACTGTCGGTCGGCGGAATGTTGACCGGCGTACGTGCTGTCGCGGATTCCTCCCGCTCCACGGGCACCGGTTCCGGTTCGAGCCGGACAAACCCGTGTCGATGCAGGGTCAACAACATGGAATCCAGTTCTTTCTGGGCGGCCGAGAGCCGTTTTTGGCCCATCAGGCGTCGTCCGACCAAGGCACGGAGCGGAGCGATTTCCGGGTTGAGCAGCAGGACATGCCCGAGAAATCGCCAGGGAATGAAACCGCGGCTGCCGAGGTTTTGGGCCGGCGCATCCTTGAGCTTCAGGAATTGCTCCTCGTTCCAATACTGCTCCGTCGAACGCCGCGTCGGCATTTTCTTTTTCATTTTCTTTTTCATTTCCCGAAGTTGCGGATCTTTCGTGTCCTCGGGAATCCGATCGTATTTGGCGCGCCACCGGGCGATCTTGACGTCGTCTTCATGGGCAAGAGCGAAAACATAGCCCTGCGTATCGTACTGCGGCCGGCCGGCACGACCGAAAATCTGGTGCGCGCTGCTCGAATCGAGAACTTTTTTCTCGCCCGGCGGTCCTTTGAGAATCGTCGGCAACACGATCGAACGGGCCGGCAGGTTGATCCCGGCCGCGAGCGTTTCGGTACAGACGCAGTAGGAAAGCAACTTTTGCTGGAAAAGGGATTCGACGACCCGGCGGTATTTCGGCAAAATGCCGGCGTGATGAATCCCGATGCCGCGCAGGAGCAGTTGCCGCAATTTCGGGCCCGCGCCCTCGGTCCAGTCGAACGTGCCGATTTGGGCGGCGATTTCCTTTTGGGCTTCTCCCCGGAGCATGTCCCGGCCCCGGATCTGGTCCGCCACGCTCCAGCATTCGTTCCGGTCGAAACAGAACACGAGTCCCGGCGTCAAATCGCGACGGACCATGTTTTCAAGCAATTCGACGAGCAGTTCGTCGCCGACCCACTGGTAGGTAAGCGGGACCTTGCGTTCGTTCGATTGCACCAGGACCAGTCGTCGCCGGACTTTGTCCCGCAGCCAGGCGACAAATTCGTACGCATTGCCGACGGTCGCGGAAACCAGCAGCGTCCGGACCCGTTCGGGCAATAATTCGAGCGTGAATTCCCAGACGATCCCCCGTTCGGGATCGGAAAAGTGGTGAAACTCGTCCATGACGACGGTCGCGAGCCGGGTTTCATCATGGTGCGAGAGTAAGCGGTTGAACAGGATTTCCGCGACGACGACCAGGATCGGGGCGTGTTCGTTCTCCTTGCGGTTCCCGGTGATAAGGCCGACGTCTTGTTTTGAAAACCCCCAACGTTCCGCAGCCGCGCGGATTTCGGCGTATTTCTGTTCGGTGAGCGCGATCAACGGGGTCGTGTAGTAGGCGCGTTGACCCGTTTTCAGGGCTTCATAGAGCCCCGCCTCGGCGATCAGCGTTTTTCCCATCCCGGTCGGAGCACTGACCAGGACGCCCTGCTCCGATGAAAACCAGGCCAATACCGCTTCCTCCTGAAAAGGGTAAGGCGCATGCGGAAGTTGTTCCAGGTACCAGAATGCGATGTCTTCCCGATTTCCCATGTCTTTGTCCACGACGGCGTATCCTTTCCGGGAGATTCGAACGGCTCTGAGCATCCCGCGTGACAGCGGCCCGACAGGAGAATGCGCCCCGTCAGGAGAGAACGGTCGCGTTGCCTTCGATCAACGCTTCGAGTTTTTCAAATTGGATGGCGGTCCCGATCGCGGCAAGGGAATCGCCGGCCTCCAGGCGGAAATCGGAGGAGGGATTCGTATAGAGCTGTTCTCCGCGCGCAATGGCGGCAATGGTCGCCCCGGTCAGTTCGCGAATGCGGGAGCCGGCCAGGGTTTCCCCGGTCAACGAGGAACCTTCCGGGAGCAGTATCCAGTAGATGTCGAGCAGGCCGCGCGACGGCAACAGGCGGCTCAACACGCCCTCGGGGGAAAGAGTCGGGACCTTCGAGGAATACAATTCGGTCCGGATGTAATCGAGATAACGCTGCGTTTCGAAAATCGAAACATCGAGGGCGAGCAGCGCTTGACGCAGCATTTCAAGGCCGATTTCGTTTTCCGGCTGCACGACTTCGTCGATGTCTTCGGAACGCAAGAGGTCGACGTTGTCGTTCCCCTCCGATTGGGCGATCACGACGAGGCCCGGGTGAAGGGTCCGCGCCGTGCGGACGATGCCGCGCGTTTCGGAGAGGGCGCCTCCGGTTTCGATCAGGATTTTCGCCGAAGAAACCCGGGCCGTTTCGAGGATCGCCTCTTGTTTCGGGTCGCCGAAAATCGTCAGCAGGCCCGCATCGCGGCTTCGAACGAAATCGGCGTGGATCGGATCGATACAAATATAGGGCAGTTCCAGTTTTTTGAGGACCGCGGCAATGTAACGCCCCAGATGACCGCCGCCGGCAATGACGACATGGTTCGCAAGATCGGTTTCCTCGAACGGACGGGTGTTGACGGCCTTGATCGGCCGGAGCCGGCGATACCAACGATAAAGCGGCGTGGTCAATCCGGTCGCGACGGGGCCGGCGATCATCGAGAGAATGATCGTGTTCAGGATGATCGAGAACACTTTTTCGTCGATCACGTTTTCCTTGAGCGTGTTGTTGACGACGACGAACCCGATTTCCGAAATCGGGAACATACCGAGGAAGGCGGCCAGCGGGATCACATTTCGATATCCGAAGCCGTACGACATGAGGGCGAGGATGAGGCCGCGTCCGAGGCAGGCGACGACGACGACCAGCAGGATCGTGCCGATGTTCCCGACGACGAACCAGGGATCAAGCAACGTTCCGACCGAGACGAAGAAGAGCATCGCGAAGACGTCCCGCAACGGAACCAGTTCGGAAAGCGCTTTATGGCCGTAACTGCTGCTGTTGAGGACGAGCCCGGCGATGAAGGCCCCGAAGGAAAAGGACAGGTCGAGCAGTTCGGCGCAGTAACCGATCCCGAGGGCGATCGTGAGCACGCAGAGCAGGAACAGTTCCTGCGAATTGCATTTGGCGACGAACCGCAGGAGCGGCGGGATGAGCCGGCCGCCGACGACGAACATGAACGCGACGAAGAGGCTCGCGACGACGACCGGCCAGAGAATGCTCGTCACGCCGATGTTGCCGGCCCCGATTTGGGATGCGTGCATGCTGAGCAGGATGAGCATGAGCGGGATCACGGTCAAATCCTGGACGATCGACATGCCGAGCATGACCCGGCTGGAAAGGGTTCCCATCTGGCCGATTCCCGAAAGCGATTTCATAATCACGGCCGTACTGGAGGAAATGATGCAGATTCCCAGGCAAAAGGCCGGGAGCGGTTCCCAACCGAGCACCCGGCCGAGCAGGAAACCGAACAGGAGGGTGAGCGCGGTCTGGATGCCGGCCCCGAAGCTGGTGACTTTCCAGATCGGTTTGAGATCCTTGACCGAGAATTCGAGCCCGAGCGAGAAAAGGAGTAGCGCGACACCGAGGTCGGCCAGTTTCATGATCGAATCGGGGTCCGCGATTTTATACCCCGGGGTGTACCGGCTGACGAAAACGCCGACGAGAATGTACCCCAGGATGAGCGGCTGGCGCAGGAATCGGGCGATCAGGCCGCCGATGAGGCCCGCGATGACGATGGTGACGAAGTCGAGAAGCATAAACCGGTAGGAGCGAAATACCCTCGCGACGCATTGTGTATCACCCTGTGTACCACATCGTGTACCGAATCGTGTACCGAATCGTGTACCGCATCGCGTATTACGTGGAAAATCGAAGATATGCCACAGTATACCCAGGATTCGGGAATTCCGCTACCGACGCCGTCTGAATAATCGGTACAATTCGAAAAAAACGCACGATCCATTCCCCATCTTACCTTTTCGAGCCCGCTTCTTCGAGGATGGTTCTGGCACTGCCGCCGACGCCGAAGCGTTCCACGCCCAAGCGGTGCATTTCCCGGACCGTTTCGAAAGAGCGCACCCCCCCGGAAGCCTTGA
>DOMV01000131.1 GCA_003509805.1 Planctomycetaceae bacterium | reverse complement strand
TTTTGTAGTTGTGCGACAACGCCGTTCCCGCGCACAATCGCCTGCCGCTCGAAACGATCCGGTTAAGTAATTTTCTGGAATGGAATTGAGATGGGTGAGTGCGGCAGGCAGACGTGACCCGATGTCCGTTTTCATCGCGTTTCCAGTATCATTCCCGGCTCGTGAATATCCTTGTTTGTTTCCGACCCGAAAGAGAGACGGCATTCCTGTCGTTTCTCTTTTTTTGTCGCGTTTCTCTTTTTTCGTCGCGGATGCCCGTTTTTTCACTCTGCCAACTTATCCCGGGCCAACTTATCCCGGGCCGTTTATGGTATACTATGCCGTACCGAACACGATGGAAATTTTTCCGACGCCGACTTTCAGGAAACCGTTGCGTCTTCGGTTGATTTGCATTTGAAAACCAGGAAACCATGCCGTACTATCTTGCCGTCGACCGGGATGAAAATGAGATCCGTTTTCTGCTCGGCAGCTTGAAAAAGGACCGATTGACCGTCCTGCAATGCGGGTCCGCCCCGCTCGACGGCGAAGAAGATGCCGATTTCATCAAGGCGTTTCGGGAAACGGCGAAAGAACGGCGGTTCCCTCCCTGCCGGACACTCCTCGTACTCGGACGCTGGCAATTGGAGCTTTTTCCGCTTTCGTTTCCCCCGGTTCCCGATCACGAATTGCCCGAAATGGCCAGGAACCAGATCATGCGGGAATCGGGCACGTTTTCCGAGGTCGATCCGGTCGATTATTTCCCGCTCGGACCCTTGCCCGGCCCATCGCCCGGCCCCTCGCAAACGGGTCCGGTTTCGAAAACCCCGGCATCCAACAAGCCGGCGGAGGGAGAAACGATCCGGGTGGTTGCCGCCACCCTTCCGGCGGTACGTCGCCAAAAGATGGTTGCCGCTTTTCGAGGAACAGGTCATCCGCTCGCCCTGATTACTTACCGGGGCGTGGCCGCGGCGGAGCCGTCTCTTCCGCTGGCCACCGGACCGAACGAGAACGTCCTGCTCGTCTCCCTCGTCGGAAAAGAGGTCGAGTTAATCACGCTGGGACACGGGAGCGTGACGGCGCTGCGGGCTTTCAAAATTCCAGAAACGGCCGAAGAAACCGAAACGGTTCGGCGAATCGTCGCCGAGATTACGCGAACGCTTGCCGCTGCACAACCATTGGCACAGCCGTTTGCACAGCCGTTTGCACAACCGTTTGCACAGCCGTTTGCGCAACCATTGGAATTCGACGACGCGGGCGGCGCCGGTCAGGGTGTTTCGAACATCCTGATTTACGGTTCTGGCCGGGAAAGCGAGGCCGCGTTACTGGAAAAAGAGCTTGGCAAACAGGAATTGCCGGCATCCGTCGTCGATCCGTTCACGCTTGCCGGCATTGACGCGCGGGATGTCCCGGAGCATCCGGAACGTTTCGCCCCGTTGTTGGGGGCGATTCTTTCCATGAGACCGGAATGCCGCCCGGCGCTCGATTTGCTTGCGCCCAAGGAAAAGCCGAAACCGCCCAACGTCGCGCGTTGGATCGTATTGGCGACGCTCCTGTTCCTCATCTTAGGGTTCGCCGTCTATCAATGGAACGTTTCGGTTCTCGACACGATGACCCGGGAAGCCGATTCACTGGAAAAACAGGTCGGGGAATTGGCGCTGACGATCAACGGCGATCCGGCCAAAAGGACGCCGGGACTGCGCAATCCGTATTTCATTCTCGAAGAAACACGAAAATGGGACGGCATGGGCGCCAACTGGCTCGACGAACTGCGCGACATTTCGATCGTCTTTCCCGAAGCCGACGACCTGGTCGTGACGCGCATCACGTTCCATTCCGGCCCGATCAACGACAACGCGAATATCACGGGCGCCATCCAATTGAGCGGCATGGTCCGCGACCCCTCGGTGTTGCGATTGATGCAATTGAAACTGGAACAGGGACGTTACCACCGAATGCTTCCGCCGACCCCGACCCGCAACCCGGCCGGCGGCGGTTACCCGTGGCTGTTTACCGCGACGATCTATTGTGCCCGGCGGTCCGATCCGGCGACGTATTTGAACGCGTTGCCCGTCGAACAGGCGACCGGGCGGACGGTCGAATGAGCCGGTGTCGGCAGGCGGGTTTCCCTTTTTTGATTTTCAGGGTTGATTTTTCGGTTGTTTTTCGCACTGAAAAATCGCGTAAACCGTAACGATCGACATGAGCAAAAAACCGACGTTTTGGCAATGTTTCCAAGGATACCGTGCGTTCGGCAAGCTGCCGCCGGAGCGGCGCCGGATCGTGTTTTATTCGGAAGGAAAAACCTATTGGCCCTTTTTGCGGCCGTTCGTCGAGGCGCTGTTGGAAACGACTTCCGAAACGCCGACCTATGTCAGCTCCGAAGCCGACGACCCGGGCCTAGGTTGGTGCCCGGAACGCATGACGGGCGTGACCGTCGGCGCGGGCTTCATGATGTCGATGTGGTTTTCCACGCTCGACGCGAACGTGTTGGCCATGACGACGCCCGACCTGGAAGTGTTTCACGTCAAGCGTTCCAAGGTTCGGCCCGTCCATTACGCCTATCTGATGCACGGGGCGGACAGTATTTCCATGGTGTTGCGGGAACGGGCCGTGGATCATTTCGATTCCGTTTTCTGCGCCGGTCCCCATAACGTAACGGAAATAAGGCGGCGCGAGGAATTGGAAAAGCTGCCCGCCAAAACGTTGTTCGAGATCGGGTATCCTTACCAGGACGAGTTGATCGCGACGGCCCGGCAAACGGGAGCGCCGCCGCCGGACGGTTCGCGACCCCTGCGCGTGTTACTCGCCCCCTCCTGGTCGGAAAACGGGACGGGAACTCTGGAAACCTGTGGCGTCGAGCTGGTCGGCGCCCTGCTGGATGCCGGGTTCGAAACGATTCTCCGGCCGCATCCGAGAACGCGCATGCTCCGGCCGGAATGCGTCGCGGCAATCGAGACGGCCCATCGCGGCCGGGCGAACCTGGTCACGGAACCCGATACGACGGGCAAATCATCCCTGATGGAGGCGGACGTACTGATCAGCGACTGGTCGGCCGTCGCGCTGGAGTTCGCCTTCTCCCGGCTGCGGCCGGTCCTGTACATCGACGTGCCGCGGAAGGTCATGAACCCCCATTATCAAAAACTGGGGTTGGAACCGTTCGAAGTTTCCGTGCGCAACGAAATCGGGACCGTTCTTGCTCCCGGGGAGGTCGCCCGAGCGCCCGGGGCGATCCGTCGCTTGTGCGCCGACGCGGCCTCGATGGCGGAACACATCCGGAATATTCGCGACAAAAACGTTTTCAACGTCGGCGGCAGCGCCGCCGTCGGCGCGAAAACGCTCGTCGAACTGGCAAACCGCGATCGTTCTTCATAATCCGCACAACCCTTGAAAATGAAAGACGATTCATGTCGAAAAAAGAAACGGCGGTTCGCGCGATCGATGGAAAGAAGCGGTTGATTTACGCGTTCGGCAGGGCGGTGGTCAACGTTTTTTTCATGGTTTTCCACCGGGTCCGGTATTTCGGCAAGCGGAATATCCCGGATACAGGCCCGCTCCTGATCGTCGCCAACCACCAGAGCATGTACGATCCGGCTTTGATCGGGGCGGGCATCACGCGGAGACGATGCAATTACCTGGCCCGGAAAACGCTTTTCAAATTCAAACCGTTCGCCTGGCTGATCGACCTGTACGACGCGATTCCGCTCGACAACGACCGGATCGGTTACGAAGGCATCAAAGAAACCCTGCGACGGCTCAAAAACGGTGAAGCGGTCCTGATTTTTCCGGAAGGCGCGCGAACCTTCGACGGCGCTATCGTTCCGTTCAAGCCGGGGTTCCTGACGCTTGCGCTGCGGAGCGGCGCGGCCATCCAACCCGTCGCGATCGCCGGATGTTTCGAAGCGTGGCCCCGTACCAACGCGTTACCGTACCCGTTCGGCGCCGTTCGCGTCGTTTATGGCAAGCCGATCGCGCCGGAGCAGGCGAAGACCATGCCGGAAGAAGAACTCCAGCGTTTGGTGGAATCACGTGTCCGGGAACTTTATGAGACGCTGCAAAATGCGTTACGATAAACCGGCGGCGCGGCGCCCGGACGTCTTGTTCCGGGGTGTCGTTCTATCGGTAGATCGGTTTCCCGGTTTTCGCTTCC
>DOMV01000193.1:3181-3441 GCA_003509805.1 Planctomycetaceae bacterium | reverse complement strand
ACGTTCATGCGGGCCGACGCGGTGATTCCCGATACCGGCGTGGTCATGGAAAAGCGGGTCGGCATTCCGACGACTTATCGCACGATTACCGACGACGAGACCGGCGAGGAAATGGAAATCGTCGACCGCTACGGCGTGGCGCCGCTCGATAAGGATAATTTTGTTCCGGAAAAACATCTCAATCTGCGAAAGGGGCAACCCGGGGGTCTTGCACCGCTGGACGAAAACAATCTCGTCCCGAAAATGCACTTGCCGCCGTT
>DOMV01000193.1:321-3083 GCA_003509805.1 Planctomycetaceae bacterium | reverse complement strand
GGCTTTGCGGCGAGCAGGGGATCGGCGTCGGCGAAACCGCCACGGACTGGCGGCTTCCCGATACGCAACCCTTCGGCAATGCCATCGTACAAGGCATGGCGGCCGGCCGTAACGAAAACGACCAAGAAATCCTCATTGCCGTCGACACCGGCCGCCGCGTGTCGTACACGCTTGACGGCGAGACCTGGTCGGAGCCGGAAATTTTGGGCGAATATGATTTTGAAGATATTTCGTACTTTAACAGAACGTTCACGATCCTCTGCTCCAACGGCCACGTTTTGCGTTCCGCTTTTTCCGGCGGCGTACCGACGTGGCACGAGCAGGCGAGCAGCCCGAATGTTACGGAAAGACTCAACACGATCAAAGGCGGTAACGATATTTGGATTGCGGCGGGAAACGGGGGCCGGATTCGGCTTTCGACCGATGCAACGCATTTTAGCGCCGTCTCGTCGCCGACAACGGAGGATATTTTCGCCGGCTGCTTCGGCCAGGGAAAATTCGTTCTCGGCGGGGCAAACAATACGCTGTTACGGGGTACAAGCGGCGATGATTTTGAAACGATTACAGGCCCTTTCGCCGGAAATGCCGCGTTTACCGGACTGGGATTCAGCAAGGAGGACGGATTATTTATTGCAACAAATGCGATGGGCGAAATCGCGACTTCGTCGGATTTGGAAAAATGGTCGCATCATATTTCGCCGTCCGTAACGGGCATTCGGGATTTTTGTGCGGGAAATAACCGCATGGTGCTGGGCGACGATTCGGGCAATGTCATCTGCTCCCGCGTGGCCGTCGAAATCCATCTGCCCGGCGGCGGCGCCGGCGGAGACGGCAACGTCCGCGTCGGACGACTTATTGAAACGGGCGAAAACGGACGCGGCACGGTACGCCTGATCGATCGTAACGGAATGACGAACGGCGAAATAATCCGTAACATTATCATGCTCCGGCCCGGAAAAACGGCGTCGGCCGCGTCCGCACCTCAAAGCGTTCCCCATAAAACATGGGATTCGCTTGCCGCCGACGAAATACTCGCCTTGTCCGCGAAGCATAATCCCATGACGGAGGTCGACATCGCATGAAAAAAATTTATCTGACCCTCGTCGCCATCGTCCGCGACCAGGAACACTATATCAAGGAATGGCTGGCGTTCCACCGGATCGTCGGCGTGGAACGTTTCGTCCTCATGCTTCACCGGTGCGCCGACCGGACGGAAGAGCGGATTCGGGAGCTTTCTTTCCGGGACGATATTTTCATCCACCATGTCCGGGAAACCGCCCAGCCGTCCGTCCAGATGGGCGCCTACCATTGGGCTGTACGGAATTACGGTCACGATTCCCGTTGGCTGCTCTTCATCGACTCCGACGAATTCTTTTTCGGGACGACGGAGGATCACCTGCCGTCGATCCTGGAACGTTACGAAAAGCACGGCGGGCTTGCGGCGCACTGGATAAATTTCGGACACAATAATATCCCGAACCGCGAGGCTGTATTTCGTAACGGACGGCTTTCGATCGAAGCGTTTACGACGAAAAACGACGATCCCTCCCATCATGCGAACCGATCGTTCAAGTGCGCCGTGCAAACGGAGCAGTTGATAGCCCTCTTATCCCCGCACCGGGCACTGACGATCAATCCGATCGTTCGGGAAAATTTCGAGCCTCTCGTCGCGAGCGATTACGCAACGGAAGCATGTCCCATCAACAATATCGTGCGTTGCAACCATTACCATACGCGATCGATGGAGGATTGGGTGGAACGGAGCAAAAGAGGTTCCTGTAACACGGTTTACGACAGTGAAAAAGTTTATGACGTCGCAAGATTTATCGAACGGAGCGGGAACGTCGACGATAGGACGATCGTGCGGTTCGCCGAAAGAATCAAGGAGATGATACGATGAACATGACGAACGAAAACACCCTGTTCGCGACCATCGGGGCATGGAACGACTGGGAGGAAAAGACGAAAATCCTGCGATCATCCGCGCGAAAGAACCGGGTCGAGTTGGAAATCATCGACAAAGGGGAACGATGGTACGGATATTATGAGAACAAAATCGTCCGCTTGAAACGGTGGCTGGAAAACCGGCTCAAGGAGGACGGAAAAATAAGATACTTCGTTTTCGTCGACGCGCGCGACGTCGTGTTCGTCAAGCCGAAGGCGTATTTGTTTCGGAAAATGAACGAGTTTTCGGAACGCCACGTCTGGTTCAATCTCGACAGACGCATGAAAACCTGGACGGCCAACGCCCGGTGGTTCGCACACCGGATTGCATTAAAGTACGGATATGACGGCATAGCGAATTCGGGGATGTATTTCGGTTCGGTTCGGCGGGTTCTCGACATGTTGAACCGCTGCATGGAACTGTCCCGATTCCTGACGGGTGAGGAGCGCAGGCCGGGAAGGATCGAGCAACTGGTCAAGGAAACGATCCGGGGGACACGTCCCGAAATGAAATTCGAGATCGGCAAGGGGGATACGACCACGACGGAATACGCCATCGGCACCTACGTCGGCGCGGAACCGCATCTCCAGAGCGACCAATTTTACATCCAACTGCTGCAAGCCATGTGGGACGATATCGTACAGGTCGATGTCGAACGAAAAGTGTTGGCCGGATTCGCCGACGGCTGGCCGACGCTTTCCGACGGGCAAAGCAACGGCTCCATGCCGCTCGGCACGGCGGGAATCCTGCATTCCCCCTGGATGTTCCCCA
Source organism: Planctomycetaceae bacterium (assembly GCA_003509805.1). Taxonomy (GTDB): domain Bacteria; phylum Planctomycetota; class Planctomycetia; order Pirellulales; family Thermoguttaceae; genus UBA8133. Next base: position 367 of record DOMV01000193.1, on the reverse strand, counting down.
GGACGAAAATCGATGAAACGAAAAACGACTGGGAAGACTGGGCACG
>DOMV01000193.1:0-265 GCA_003509805.1 Planctomycetaceae bacterium | reverse complement strand
CGGGATTTAGGCGTCCCGCTCCACGAAAACGTTACGGGCGGTGGTGCGGCGGATTCCGTCGACTGGGTCGACGTGCAAAACAAGCCGGAAAAATTTCCGCCGCAAAAACACACGCATCTTGTTTCGGAAATTACGGATTTCGAACGAAAAGTGACGGAAATCGTTACGGGCGGCGAATTGACCGTCGTGGGCAAGTCGGCGTACCAATCATGGCTCGAATTGCCGGGCAACGCCGGAAAAACCGAAACGGAATTTATCGCGTCGC
>DOMV01000148.1:2170-2510 GCA_003509805.1 Planctomycetaceae bacterium | reverse complement strand
CCTGGACCGAGGATTTCACGCCTTGCATGAGCGTTTCGCGCTCCGCATCGCCGGTCGCCGTGTTGATCGCCTCCAGCCCGGCGGCACGGGCCTCGTTCGAGAGCGTCCCGATCCCCCCCAGCGCCAAATCGCTCGCCGTCAGGTAGGCGTTGGCGGATTTCAGGTTCGAGGCGTACTGGGCTTTGCGTTCCATGACCGCTTGGGTGAGCATCGTGAGCGAGGCGTTGAGCGCGTCGCCGCTGGGCGTCTGGTACCGCGATCCCGACGCGATTTGCGTATCGTAATCCGCAAGCCGGCTTTGATTTTTCATCAAGGAGGAACTCGCCAGAAAATGCTGCAA
>DOMV01000148.1:0-2163 GCA_003509805.1 Planctomycetaceae bacterium | reverse complement strand
AGATGAGAAATGAGAGACGAGAGATGAGCAATGAGGATTCTCATCTCTCATCCCGTCTATATTGTTAGCAGCGAAGTGAGCATTTCGTTGATGGCGGTGACCAGTCGTGCCGTTGCCTGGTAGGTGCGTTGGTACATGAGCATGTTGAGCATTTCGTCGTCGGCGTTCACGCCGGAGACCGCGTTCCGCTGGGCCTGAAGCGTTTCCTGATAGGAAGTATTTGCGGCCGAGACAGCGTGGACCGTCCCCCCGTCAGTAGCGACCCGGTTGATGATCGACCGGTAGTAAGCGGTCACGGAAAGATTGTCGAAAGCCGCATTTTTCGTCTCGGGCATCGCGGCGAGTTTTTCGGCGTTGAGCGTGTCCTTGCCGACGCCCCCGGTACTGGCCGCGAACTTCGCGGGATCGGCGGCAATGGTCGCGTCAACCCCGATTGTGCTCGAACCGTTGCCGGTGAAAAAAGTGTTGATGCCCATTGCCGTGAGAAAACCGCTCGTGTCGTTCCCGAACGCGAAAGTCACTTCCGGCGAATCGGTCGTGATTTTCAACTCGTTCCGGTTGGTCAACGTTGCGGAGACCCCCTCGATCGCGTTGATCGAGTCAATCAAATCGTTCAAGGTCGTCCCCTGCGCGGTCGGGGCCGGGTCCAGCGAAAAGGGATCGGTCATCGGAACGGGATCGACTTTGATTTCCACGTGCTCCGTGACCGAGACGCCGGTTTTGGCGTCGGTAATCAACAGATCGAAGCCGCCGTTGCGAACCGGGTAGGAGAATGCGGCGGCGCCCAGTGCCGCGTCCGGATCGTCAATCGATTGCAGAGACGTGGTACTTTTGTAACCCGTGAGCCCCTGACCGGAGGCGTAAACCGCGTTAAATTCGCCGATCAGGTCGTGCGTAAATTGATCGAGTTTCGTGGCGTAATCACCGAGGATCGTGTCGCGTCCCTCGTACAACCCCGCGACGGTTCCGGCTGTGACGGGCAGTTTCGACCGCATCGCGCCCGAGGTGAGGAAGGCTTTCGCGATGCCCCGCGCATCGGTGTTGTAATCAACGTACACTTCGTCCCGGTTCGCACCGTCGACGAGGATATGGCTGCCGCAGGTCACGGTCACGGTGCCGTTGTTCTTGTTTTCCGTGACCTTGATGTTGACTTGTCCGGCCAGTGCCGTGAGAGCGACGTAGCGGTCATCTCGCAGCGAATTCGCCGTACCGCCGGCGTTACTCGATTCGATGCGGGAAATTTCGATGTTCAACTGCTGAATCTGTTTCGTGAGCTTGTTGATTTCCTCGGCACTCGATTGGACGCGTTTGTTGATCCCGTCCTGCATTTCGAGGAGCGAGTCGGCGATCCGCTTGATCGAATCGGCGAGGTCCTGTCCGGCTTCCACGGCCATGTCACGGTACGAGGTCGTTTCCGGATTGTTGAGAACATTGCTGATGGAATTGTAGAACGTATCGAGCGAGGTACTCAAGTCGTTTTCGGAAAGTTCCTTCAGCAACCCTTCAAGATCGGCGTAAACATTTTCCTGGGTCGTCGAGTTCGCGCTCTCGCTCACTGATGTACGGAGCCGCTCTTCTAGGTACTCATCGATCACTTGGACCACCCCGAGCGTCTGAACGCCGGTTCCCATATCGATTTGCCGGTATCTTTTCGAGATATCCGTTCCGAGCAGTAATTGCTCCCGTACATAGCCGGGCGTATCAACGTGCGCGAGGTTTTGGCCCGCGACCTGGATTCCCATGGATGCCGCGTTGAGCGATTTCCACGCCGTATTGAGGGAGTCGAACAGCATTTCTGGAAGAATTGGCAAAATGCGCTGATTTTTCGGCGCAATCCCGGACATCCGACAGACCACGGCCTGTCGGTACAATCGGCACAATCAGTTTGATCGCTTCAAGGAAAATAACGCTAACCGAACCGCGGCGAGCTGTGCAAACCGCGCATTCTGTCCATGTCTTCCAGAACCATACCGTTTCGGATTTCGCGCTGGAACCTCCGTGAAAGCGTGTTTTGTCTTTCGATTACCGACCTTGTTCACCGTGCGCCCGGCGATTATAATGGGTAAACTGCGTCTTTTTCTTTTTTCTCCTTTGCACTTTGCACCGATGCCCGACTCTTCCGTTTCTCCGTCCCAGCGGGAGCCATTGCCGGTTCCGCTGAAA
>DOMV01000284.1 GCA_003509805.1 Planctomycetaceae bacterium | reverse complement strand
TTGTGATCGCATTCGAACCCGGCGAGCGTCGCTCGTTTCAGGAGGTGAAAACCGAGCCGCCAAAAGTCGGCTTTATGGAAAACATGCTGCCAATAGACCGACGATGGACCGCGAGTATCGGAGGAGGCCGGGATTTCCATTCCGGGAATCACCTGCGGCAAAGGGGTCGAAAAGATCGGCTGGAACGCGTGGCTCGTTTCATGCAAGAGCGCCGTATTGAAAGCGACGCGGCTCGAACGGATTTTGTGCAAGCGAATCAAATAGCCGCCCCCTTGCCAATCGGTGATTTCGTCGCGATAATGGAGCGAGTCGGCCCCGCCCGCAATCGTCATGAAGACATTGTCATCGGTCGTCGGAGCCCGGATGACGTAAATCGGAAACATCAAGTCGTCTCCGAAGCATTGATTGAGAAATCGCTGCCCCTCGATCAGCCAGTCGTCGGCGATCAAGGGAAGCGTATCGGGAGTTTGTTCCATGAGAGATCTCCTTGAAAATGATGAACGCGAAACGTACATTGAATGCGAAGGCCAAGATGGTGACGGAACCGCGACCGGGCGTAATCCGATTGACTGCTCGTGTCGATAAAACCATTTCGACCTCCTTATTGACTTATAGCGGCGAAGGCCGGGATTCCGTCCAAATTCCGAAAAATTTTTTTCCGAAAAATTTTTCAAGCAATATTCATTTCGCTGCTATTGAAAAACGTCGCACCTCCTTATATTACTAGGCGGCAATGGTGAAAAATGTCCCATAAAAATCAGGATTATGATCGCCGCAGCCGAACAGCTTACAACCGGGTTGTACCCTGCGACCTCCGTTTGGATATATGGCGGCGTGACCGCCATTTGTCGCATGAAAAATTCCTACAATATCGAATTTCCCAAGAAATCATTGCCCTCCTTAAACTTCTAGGCGGCGTCTGTGAAAAAAGTGCCATATTTTTTTGAAATTTCCTTCTTCAATAGACATCTATTGCCGTTGGGGTCGTCATTATTCAAATGCCGCGAAAAATTTTCGGCATCCCCGTCATCGTATGCCCCTCCAATATTAATAATTTTCGCGAATCGCCTTATTATTCCGAAAATCCAAATTTTTCGTCTGATCATGCGGCGATGGACGGAAAATACTCGTGGAAAATTCACGAGCGGCCATTTCCGCGAAGAATCTTGCCATATCGTTGATCGGGATTAAACGATTAATCCCGACCTTCGCCGGGCGACCGAAAATCCGGTCAAGCCCGACGAGCAATGTCGTTCATTCTTCCTCGTCTTCGAACTCTTCCTCCTCCTCATCATCACCTTCGTCGAATTCGTCCTCTTCAAAATCGTCATCGTCGCAATCATCGTCCTCACATGTCGCGGCCCATTCGTGGGCTTCGTCGAAATGCTTGCCGACGACGCGAAGTCGGTCACGACCTTCGACCTCATCTTCGCGGTGGTACTCGAAATCGTCCATGTCGTCGATGCTGTCGATGATTTCCGTTTCGACGATCTCGTTCAACTCTTTCGGCGGCAGGGTATCGAGTTCCCAACATTTATTACCGTACAGTTTGCGATATTCCTTCGTCCGCGAATCGCTGTCCTTGACAATGTTCGGCGGCGGTTTGAGACGCTCGATCTGTTCCATGTTCAGGGCGATTCGTTTGAACTCGAATTTCGCTCCGAAATCCATCAGCGTTTGCGTGATCGCCTCCCCCATGTTGAGACCGGAGGGGTCATGGTCGCCGCAGTACAGGATTTTGAATCCTTGCCCTCTCGCGTTGAACCGCTTGATTCGCCGCGACGCTTCGTGCAATTCCGAGGTGCTCGGATACCCGCGACACGAAAAGTAGGGGCAATCCCAGTTTTCGCAGGTGTCTTCGATCACGCCAAGTAGGGCATCCTTTTCGATCCAAAGCTCGACCCGCTGTCTCTGGTTTTGCCAGTAGTCGACGTGAAAGCAATCGGCACAGGAGGCCAGGATGTCGGACGGATCGTCCCACCGGGGACGTGACCGCAATATGCGCGTCCGGTCCTCGATCACGTTCCAGTCGATCATGCCCCCCATTCGACCTCGCTGCATCGCCTCGCATATCTTGGTGTAGGTTGCCTTCGTGTTCGGCATGTAGCCCCGCGTGACGAACTGATAGTGCAACTGTCTTAACGTAACGCGATATCCGGCGTCGGCGTATTCCTGAAGAATCGGAATTGCCTTGACGATAATCGCCATGTCCCCTTTCCTGACACAACCGCTCACATACTTGATCTTTGTCATATTCTTCGTTGTAAAATATTGTCCTTCGGATTTTTTGTAACATTCACCGACGACGAAAAACGTTAACCCTCGAAGAGGTTGCCGATATATTTCGAACACGATTTCAGGTACTTCAAATCATCGACATGTTCGAAAAGGACGACGGCGAATTCATGCTCGTTGTCGAGCGGCAGCGTGACCGTCACGGTCCGACCACTCGGCTTCGAGGTCGGGATTAAACGATTTAATCCGGAACCGTCGGCAGTGCCGGGCTTGACCGGCAGGATTAAATCGTTTAATCTTCGTTTAGGCGATCCGGCCCCATGATGCGAGGCGGGAGATGCCTTGACCCCCAATTCCTCGCGAACCTTTTTGACGTAAGGGGTGGAGAGGTTGAGCCGCCGACCGGCTTCGCTGTTGGTCAGGTTCTCTCGACCGGGAATCTGGAAAAACGACTCCACCGCATTGCGTTTGTCCTCATCACTGCGCCGGAGACCATGAGTCGAGTTCGCACCACAGGCGAACTCGCGGGCATCGTCGAGCGTTCCCTGCATGACGACGCAGGGGATCGTGTCTCGACCTCGCTTTTTATAGGCAGCCAGCCGGTGGAAGCCGTCGGCCAAAACATAGGTATCGTCGATTTGGAAAACCGTGATCGGCGGTAAGGGAGCCAAGTCCTCGGCGTACTCGTTGACGGTTTTGTCGCACATGGCGATTCGCATTTGGGTCTTGGCGTCCGTGCGAATCGAATCCAAGGGGAGATCAATAGCTTGCATAAGTTGTCCTTATTTTGATGAATGGTGGAATGAAAAACGGCAAAGCCGCGTTCGGCGGTCCCCGCGCGCAGCGCGAAACCGGATGTCGGAGAGAAAGCATAAGCACCTCGCTGAAGGATGGTGTGAATTAGAGAAAACGCTCGTGGCCTACAATATTAAGCGTTTAGCGGAACTCGCCGGAAAATCCCGAAAAGAAATTCTGTCGGTATCTCCTTTTCGCTAAAGAAGATAAGACGAGTTGGACGGGCGATCTCCAAAGAAAAATCCCGGCGTTTCTTCACGGGACAAATTTTGAAAGCGTCGGGATTTTACCAATAGGTCACAAATGGAGTGATCTATATTCGAGGTCGAAACTTACCCGTTTTCCATCTCGAAACCGAACTCCCGGAAGAAATCGCCGGGAAGATATTCGGTACACGGCTCGTCTGGTGGCAGCCGGGGAACATCGGGCTCCTGATCGGTTGCTTGAAAGATCGAATCCGTATCCCGGTCCAAGTCGAACCAGTCGCAAAGTGCCGTGAAGTCCGGACGGATCGAATTGAGTTGACAATGTTCCGGCATCAACGGCTGGAACAACCAGAAATCGGGGGTGATTCGAGACGCATGATTCATACTGGATTCCGGCGGTCGCCGTGCTTGAATCCGAAGCGTTTCAAGGTCTTTCGCCACCGGAAATAACGGGCAAAATCCCAATGATTCCGGGCATTGGGGACAAGGACGAAAACCGATGTTGCGACTCCGGACTTTTCGCAATTTTTCACTCCGTTTCCAAAGCCGAACCTCGCGCTTAACCGGGAAAACAGGTCGTCGGATGTTGCCGTTTCCCTCGCGAATGATGATGTGACAACGGCATTGTGACTTCAACCGAAGGCGTCCGCAAAGGCTCCGCTTGGTTTTTCGGCGTTTTTTCTTGAATCGGTAGGGCGGTCGCGGTGTGTAAAGGCGTTTGTATTGGCTACATCTTCCCTGTGCCTTGGCCCAGACAATCATATCGTCGTAAGGAACCCGCACGAATCCCGATTTGGTGCTGTAGCCGAGTTCCCCGTCGAACAGGCTGACGGCAAAACTCACTCGGAGGATTTCTTCTTCCTCGGCGTCGTCTTCTTCGGGTTGCGTTTTGCCGTTTTGGACTTTTTTGGCTTCGCGGGCTTCTTTTTTTTTTCGGCGAGTTGGGCCAGCTTTTTCAGGGGGACTGCACGCTCCTCGTCGCTCGTTCCGGCATCGCTCCGCTGGATGAGTTCGCGACGGAGGAACGGGAGAAACTCGTCGAATTTTTCTCGCCACTCACGATATTCCCGGCTGTCTTCCCGGTCCGGGCGTTTTTTCGCCTGAATCATCAGGCTTTTCCAAGCCCGATTGCCGCTCAAGATGTTACGGAATGTTTTCTCCGAAATGTCCAGATTCCCCTTTTGAACCACCTGTTCAGCGATCTCGCTGGAGGAGGGAATCGGTTTTCCTCCCAACGTCGCCTCGACCAGAATGTCGGCTGCCGTATCGTAGGCGAGTTGCCGATCCGCGATATTTCGTTTGATTTCGTCGTCGGTTCTCGGAGTATACGCGCCCGCCTTCTTCGGCGTTTCTTGCCGTGAAACGGGTTCGTCGATGAGCTTCGCTTCTTCCATGACGCGCCGAAGCAGGGCGCATTCCCGATTCGTCGGCGCGTCGAGGGCGGCATCGGACGAACGCAACCAGCGGTCGAACTCGGCGCGAGCGGAGGCGATATCGGTACGGCTCCAAAGTTGGTGGGCGGCATCGAGGGAAAATACCCGTGGTTCGGAGGCGTAATACCGGATGATTCCTTCGTCGATCTCGACTTTTTTGACAAAGGGATGCAAATTGAAGCCCGGATAACTGGCTTCCCGACTGGAGATCGCGGCAAGTTGGTTCCTGGAAAGGATATCCTGCATTTCCGCATAGGTCGGCCCGGTGACTTGCACGGCATACGTCAACAGGCCGACATCGTCACCGCTGGTCGCCTCGGACAAATCCTCGAGCGATGATTCTTCGAAAAGCTGAATGCAAGCAAGATATTCTTCCATGAACGGAACGGAAAAACGGGGAAAACGAAACGGAACAATCTATTTTATCACGCTGATTCAGGGATGAAAAGGGAAGAAAAACGGTCGGCCAAAGGAAATCGTCTACCGACCTTGCGATTGACGGATATTGCAGCGATTTTCCCATCTTGCGACCGCCGGGCCGTACGGATATAATCGGAAACACCCCGCTCGACCGTCGTCGCACCGTGTCGCCGCCGAAGACGGCTTGGGACGAAAACCCGGCTTCCAGTTTCGGACGCGACGTGTGGCCCGACAGGGCGTTTGGGTCGGGAATGGGCCGAAAACGAGGAAATCAAGGATTATCGCAGACTCCCGACCGTCACCGAATTCCGCTCCACCGGGGTACGGCGGTGGATGGGAGGCCGATGTAAACGCTTTGGGACAAAGAATTTGAACGCCGCACGGCGAGAGTCGCCGCGACGGTTTCGGCAGCAATCCTCGTATTCGATAAGCCGTTATCGTTTGAGTGTTTTACCCCTAAGTAGCTATATTTAAAACTAGTTACGAAAAATTTTCTTGAAGAATGTGGTTGACAAAGGATGGATGGTCGGCTAAGATCAACCCTACCGTTTTCACGGGTCACGCCGTAGAAAACGTTTATCCGCTCATGGCAAGGAAGCCGATTCATACCGCTTCCCGTTCGCGCTATGAGACTTCCGCTTTTCATTATCTGCTGCCTCCTGCTCTTTGCCGGATTCGTTCGTGCGCAGAATCCACCCAAGGCTCCGCCGCCGTCGCCGCTCCAGCAGGCAGCGACAAAGGTACTCCGCGAAATGCCGGTCAAATTGCACGAGGGCCGTGCGAGTGAGGCCGATGTTCAGGCCTGTATCAAATTGATTGAACTCGCACCGAACGATAACGCCCGGCGTCCGTTTATCGTCTTTATCGCGCAGTACCAGCGGATCATGCTTGGCAAACCGGAGCGAGCCATCCTGACGATTGCCCCGTATCTGCTCGAAAAGGAAAAGGTAAAGGCGTGGCAAAAAACGAACGACGAGGCTGTCAAGGCCGCCAAAACCCAGTGGCTCAAAGACGACGCTTCCGCGAAAAAAGCGAAAAAGGAATCGCCGAAACTTCCATCCGCTTATCTGGTCGATCTGCCGCCGCTCAAGGAGTGGGCGATCAATGAATCGACCGCTTTGTTTGCCGTCGAAGCGGCACACTGTCTTGCAGCCCTCAATCAACAAAAGCGCGCCATCGAGATTATTGATTCGGTAGGTCAGAAATATGAGGATGAGACTCGCGTACTTGCGGCTGAGTGCGGCGCTGACTTGTTCATCCGAACGAAAATGTATGAACGGGCCGTCGAGTTTTACGGCTTCGCGTTGAACGTGCTGGAAACCCTGAAAAAGCAGGAGTACGACAGCGGCAAGGGCGAACGGCGGTTTTTCACGGAGGAACAGCAAATCATCCGGAATCGCCTGGCAGAGAAGAAAGCGATTGCCCAAAAGCTCTATGATGAGGATCGATTCGGACCAGATTGGGTCGCCTATCGAGACGCTCAGCATTTGCACTTCGACGGCAATCTTCTCGAAGCGTATTTCGCGTACATGGAGATTGTCGAGAAATATCGGGACAGCGTGTATGGTGAGGCGGCGACCTGCTATTTGATCGAGATTTTGACAAAATTGGCGGACAAGGCAAATGTCCCGAATATTTCCGAAACATACAAACGGAAGAAGCAAGAACTTGAGACCGCGAGGCTCATCGTAAAGGTCGGTGAGCGATTCAACGATCCGGAAGAGTTGATGAAGCCGCGCCGGGAACGATTAGCGAAGCTGGAGAAGGCGTTTTCGCT
>DOMV01000465.1 GCA_003509805.1 Planctomycetaceae bacterium | reverse complement strand
GTCAAGTCGTGTATCGGTTTTTTCAGAGTAAAACCGATTTACCAAGTTGGTGAGTTGCCTCTGGACTCCCTGATTTATGAGCATATAATCGGAGCCGTGCAAGCCGGAAAGGAGGCGAGAAAGAGGAGAGTTGAGAGTTGAGAGTTGAGAGTGGGGAATGAAGAGCCGTATGCAATTATGCGAGTATCTGAAATGCAAAATTTTCTTCATTAGACTTGTTCCATAACCTCATGCCGATTCGGCGTTGAGGATGGCACAGATGAGCTTGGTTCGTAAAAGGTGTCTGCGTCTGCGGTTACGATAGGGATAGGACATGATTTTGAACACCTTGATCTTCGCGTTGATGTTCTCGATCACGATCCGTCGCCGTGATAATTCCTTGTTGAATGCCTTTTCTTCTTCCGTCAACTCACGATTTTTGCTCTTTTTGATCGGTATCAAGCTGAATTCATGGTACTCCAAAATCCCCTGATAGCCGCTATCCGCTAAAATCACCACCGTGAGTACCGCTAAAAACAGCAACGATTCCTTGCACAACTTGAAGTCATGGACGCCGCCGATCGCCTCGTCCACATCGTAAATCAATTTTGTTTCAACATCAGCAATGATTTGCGATTTGACCGTATGCCTTTTTTTCTTTCCCGAGTACCAATCCTCTTGCTTTTTTTCGGACGTTCGATCGGATGTTCCGTGACATCAATCGCCACCGCTTTCGGTTCCTCGGTTTGCAACGCTTCCTTGCCGGGCAAAGCGAAGCGGCCGTCAGCGGACAAAACGTTTTCAACCCAGTGAATGGAACGGCAAACACTACTTTTCGCACAATTAAAATCATCGCCGATGGACTCCATCGTCACGTATTCCCGGTAGTATTTTAGTGTAACGAGAAGTTTGTCGCCGGGCGACAAATCGTTTGGTTTTCCGCCCGACTTGTGTAATTTTTCGTGGGCGGTTTGGAGAATTTCGAGCATCGTCCTGAAGACAGGCTTGGTGGTTCCGATTCTCCGTTTGAATTTTTCGTCATTCCACTGCAATTTTTTATCGACTCGTTCCATTTTGCCGTCCTTGACATGAATGGTGGTTGTTTTCCTTGGCCTGAGGGCGAAAAATCGCTAAATTCAGCCCGTGCTCAACCATAATACCAATTTCCGGGTTATGGAACAAGTCTAATTACGAACCGCTCGGTTCCCCATACCGGACGCTCCGGCGAGTACGGCTCTATCTCGGCTTTTGTTTGCCGGTTGTTTTGCCAAGCGACATTCCACCCTCCGCGGTTTTTCCCGCCCGGTGCTTGAAACCGCCGCCGCCGTTGCGGTATACTGAGAATGGTCTTGTCTTTTCGGACAGGCCATCAGGAAAACAAGGCATTTTCCGTATTACCTACCGCCGTGACATGGACATCATAAAATTCTCAATAGATAATCCGGTCAAGACAACCGTCGGCGTATTGCTGACCCTGCTGTTCGGGATAATCTCGCTGGGCGCGCTGCCCAAGCAGATGACGCCCGATGTCGATCGACCGATCATCACCGTCTCGACGACATGGCAGGGACGCAGTCCCGAGGAAGTCGAAAAGTCCATCCTCATGGAGCAGGAGAAAAAACTCAAAACGCTTCAGGGACTCTATAAAATGACCTCCACGGCATCGCTCGGCCGGGGATTCGTCGAACTGGAATTCATGGTCGGGTACGACATCACCCGGGCGCTACAGGAAGCCTCGAACCGGCTGGACGAAGTCCCCGATTACCCGGACGACGTGGAGCGACCGGTCATTCGTGCCGCAAGCGCCGAGACCGACGAGGCCATCGGGTACGGATTGATCGAAACGCTGGCCGATGACCCCGATTTTGAAGCCGCCGAGTTTTACGACTACGCCGACCGGTATATCAAACCGGCCTTCGAGCGGGTCGACGGCCTCGCCCAGGTCGATATTTTCGGCGGTCGCGAGCACGAAGTTCAGGTCCGCTTCGATCCGGTCCGGCTGGCCAACGCGGGTATTTCCGTCGATCAGCTCCGCAATGCCTTGCGCGGCGACAACCTGAATGAATCGGCGGGCGACCTCGCGAACGGACGGCAGGAAATCCGATTTCGGGTCTTGGGCCGCTTCGACTCGCTCGATCCGATCCGCAATACGATCCTCAAGTACGAGGGCGAGTCGCCCGTTTACCTCAAAGACCTCGCGACGGTCCACTTGGTCCTCAAAAAGAACGTGAACTTCGACATGTCGAAGGGCAAAACGGTGATGACCGTCCACTTCCGACGCGATGTCGGCAAGAACGTGCTCGAAATCATCGAAGGGGTCAACAAGGTTTCCGAAGAACTGCAAAAACCCGGCGGTATTTTCACACTGTACAAAAACGACCGCTATAAAATGCGGTTCCGCATGGTTTACGACGATTCGACGTACATCAACAACGCGATCGGCGTNNCTCGCGGTCGGCGTGTTGCTCCTGTTCCTGCGCAGCACGCGGCCGACGCTCATCATTGCGCTCGCGATCCCGATTTCCATTGCCGGGACCTTCATTTGCATGTACGGACTCGGACGCTCGCTGAACGTCATTTCGCTCGCGGGCCTGAGTTTCGCCGTCGGTATGGTGATCGACAACGCGATCGTCGTGCTGGAAAACATCGACCGGCACTTGCAGATGGGCAAAAAACCGC
>DOMV01000402.1 GCA_003509805.1 Planctomycetaceae bacterium | reverse complement strand
TCGGCGACGACCGGGGACGACCAACTGTTCGGAATTGCCCGCGCGGCGGTCCAGACGACATGCCCGTCGGCTCCGCCGTAGGCGCTGACATGCGATTTTCCGTCGGTTCCGTCGCCGACATCGTACTGGACGATGACGTTTCCGTTAAAAACCGTGGGCGAGGCCGAAAATCCGTACAGCGAATCGGGGGCGCCGAGCGAAACGCTCCAAAGCGATTTTCCCTCGAAANNCGCCGTTCGCGAACAGGGCGTAAACCCGGGTTCCGTCGGTTGCCGGCGTCGGCGAGGCAAACCCGGTGTCCTCTTTTTCCGGGAGCGGCCGGGCGCTTTCCGGAGTGGACGGCGCTTCGGTTTCCCAGAGCAATTTGCCGGTTTCAGAATCGATACAGAAAATTTTCCGGCTCGATTTGTCGGCCCCGGTCAAAAAAAGCCGGTTCCCCCAAACAATCGGCGACGAATTTCCCGCGAGGGAAACATCACACTTCCAAGCGACGTTTTCACCCGATTCGATGTTCCATGTCGTCGGAACGACGGCGTCGGAAAGCCCCGATCCGTTCGAACCGCGAAACACGGCCCAACGGGATTCCGGAGGAACGGCATGAAGGGACTCGGCTCCGGGAGCGGCGTGAAGCGGCTCGGACAAGGCCGTACCCGTCGTCGGCGATTCGACGGTCGAGGAATTTTCCAAGGCGGTTTCCGCCTGCTTTGCCGCCAGCATCTCCTCGAAGACGGACCGGCCCGACAGCGCGAGGACGCCCGCGATCTGGACGAGAACGACCGCGACGGCGAGAACGGCGTAAATCGATTCCGTGATCAGCCGGGATTCGCCGGCGACCGGTTTCCCTTCCCTGGGTTGGGGCAGGCGCCGGTTGATCGTCGTTGCCGCCCTGGTGGAAATCAGGAAAACGACGCTCGCGGTCAACATCAGGTACGATGCGAATCTCGCAGTCGCCCGTCGATCCCAAAAAGTGATGCGAAGTTCCTGATCGAGGGAACGAATTTCTTCCCGCAACGGAACATTGGCGCGGTCGGCCGCCGCTTGTTCCTTGAGGGCGACCATTTGCGGATCATCCGTCGGCAGGGAATTGTAGGGGTCATGGCGGACCTGTCGCTGAGGTTGTTCGCGTTCAAAAACGGGACCGTCCGTGTCGAAGCCGCCGAAATTTTTGATGAGAACCAGCCCGAAAACAACGCTGAAAACCGCAGAAGCGACCGCCGTTGCCACCGAAAGTCGGTACAGCAGGCGTAACCCTTCGATCCGGCTGATTTGAAGAACCGTCTGTTCGCGATGTGGCATCGAGGTTATCCATCGTCATCCATCATGATTGCACCGGAATGATACCGCAAAGAACACCGCCCTCCGGACAACAGGCGTGATATACCGAAGCCGGCCCCGTTTTCCGGTTGAACCGCCTGTTTACCCTCGGCAGTGTCGTTGTCGGTGGGCAGGCCCCTTGAAAGTCGGCTTCGGGAAATTTCAACGGCCTTCAGCATACCAACGCCATTCTCGCAATTTCCCCGCGACATGTCAAGGAATTCGGAAAAATCGCATGTTGCTTTTTTGCAAGCCGGAATGGCAACACCATGAATCGACCGGGTCCGTGGCGGACTGCCGGATCCGTGGCGGACTGCCGGGTCCGTGGCGGACGACCAGACGGCTCCTGACCGTGAGTACACGGTGGTCGCCGTTTTCCCGTCACTTGCGCTACGCTTCGTTCCCGGCTTTCATGTCGGGAAATCGCCAACATTCCGATACGCCCTGTTCGGCTGGTCAGGCCGGAAGTTCGAGCGGGAAATTCGCGGCCCCCGATTGACAGGATGCGTTTTGACGGTATCCTTAGGTTCTCCGTACGGTGGAGGATCACCTCCGTGACGTTTTTGTCGCGGCGGCGTTTTAAGGGCCGATGTCCGTTCGTTTCAAGGCGATGTGTTCGCCAATCGCTTTCCAGAGAAGAGTTTATGCCGACAATCAATCAGCTGGTCCGCAAAAACCGCAAGGTTCAGACCTACAAAAGTAAATCGCCCGTCCTTGAAAAATGCTCTCAGAAACGAGGCGTCTGCCTGCTGGTCCGTACGATGCCGCCGAAGAAACCGAACTCCGCTCTTCGTAAAATTACGCGTGTTCGCTTGTCAAACGGCAAGGAAGTAACGGTTTACATTCCGGGTGAGGGGCATTCGCTTCAGGAACACTCGATCGTGCTCGTGCGCGGCGGTCGTGTCCGCGACTTGCCGGGTGTTCGTTATCAAGTCATTCGTGGAACGCTCGATTCTTCCGGCGTGGACGGGCGAAGGCAGGCCCGTAGCCGCTACGGTGCCAAAAAGAATCAAAAAGCGGCCGTCAAAAAAGGTGGGAAAAGATAATCCCGCCATCCCGTTGTGCCATCCCGTTGTATTGTCTGCCGCCGCACCGTTTGACCGTATCACTGTCATTAGTACCGTTGTATTCGTCGGACCCTCGGGCTTTTTGGATTTCGATGTGTTTCGAACGCATCTCCCGGCGAGTTCGGTTAAATCATCACCTAATCAGCTTTCGTCATTGACTCATGGGACGTATTACCGCCAGCCGCAAACAGCTCAAAGGAGACCCGGTCTACGATTCGCTTCTTGCGAGCAAATTTATCAACTGCCTGATGTGGGACGGCAAGAAGACGGCCGCCCAGCGCGTTTTTTACGGGGCGCTCGACATCATCAAGGCGAAAATCACCGACAAGGAACCGATCGAGGTTTTTCACCAGGCGCTGGATAATGTGAAACCCAATATCGAGGTTCGTTCAAAGCGTGTCGGTGGCGCCTCGTATCAGGTCCCGATGCAAGTTCAAAAGGGCCGGCAGCAAAGTCTTGCCATTCGCTGGGTTTTGACGGCTGTTCGCGATAAAAAGGGGCAACCGATGGCCCAAAAACTCGCTTCGGAATTGATGGACGCCTATAATAAGACAGGTACGTCGATTACGAAACGGGAAAATGTTCACAGGATGGCCGATGCAAACAAAGCGTTTGCTCATTTTGCGTGGAACTGAACAACGTTTTCGCGACTGTCAAGTCACGCCCCGGATGTCTCTTGATTCGGAATGATTTTGGAATCATCCCTAGTCCGGTGACGGTCGGGTTTTTTTTGTGACGAAGCAGAAATTCGAGTGAAGAGAAATCGTGGGCACGCCGCACGGCACGGTGTTGATGCGCCGACGGCTGCGCCGCACGGCTGGATGCCACTGAAGAACGACAAGGATACGTATTCGTGGAAGAACAAATACTCGTCGTGCCGACCTCGCTTTTTCACCGCCTGGGTCATTTCCAGGGGTTTTCCCGCGATGTCGATACGTACGTCCGTGTCCTGCTCGACCCGAAGAACATCGCATTTCGGTCACGCAGTACCGTCGAAAACGACCCGGGCTTCAAGCAATTGATACCGTACATGTTGTTTTGTTTTACCGATTCCGCCGGGGAAGTCCATGTTTTCCGCTATGTTCGCGGCAAAGGGATGGGGGAGAACCGTTTGCACGGCAAGGCGAGCATCGGGATCGGAGGGCATCTTTCCTCGGCCGATCTTGATGCCGAAGGAGATGTCTACCGGGAAGGGATGCGCCGCGAACTCGATGAAGAAGTGCGGATTGATTCTCCCTACAAGGAAGTGTGTGTCGGTATGATCAACGACGACGAAACCGGAGTCGGTCGTGTTCACTTGGGGATCGTACACCGTTTCGATCTGGAAAGCCCGGCCGTCGTTCCCATGGAAACCGACATTATCGAAAGCGGCTTCGTTCCTGTTCGTGAAATGCTGCGCGATCTCGACGGTTATGAAACCTGGTCGGCGATCTGCCTGAAAGCGCTTTTCGGAGAATCGCCGGACCGTTAGAGGACGGTTCCCGCTCAATCCGGGAATGATTGCTCTTTGCGAACAATGTGAACCCGGACGTCGGATTCAATCTGCGCTGCCACACGGGTTGTCATCGCCGCGCTCCGGAAGCCCATCGGCTCTTTTTAGCGGATCGCGGTGTATACTGGAAACGCGATG
>DOMV01000116.1:8191-9492 GCA_003509805.1 Planctomycetaceae bacterium | reverse complement strand
CTCTCCGAGCAGTGTTGTTTCCGGTGGGCAGGCTTCTTGAAAGTCGGCTTCGGGAAATTTCAATGGCTTTCAGTATACCGACGCCGTCATGCGGGCCTCACGGGCGGGAAGCACGATTCAAGGTTGACGCGCGGACGACCTGCGTGTGCTCCCGGTCGGCCGTGCGGCACGCACCCGGGTACGGCGTGAAACGGTTTGTGGAAACAGGTTCAGTTATCCGGTTCGACTTTCATCATCAACTGGTACATCGCGTAACCGGCAACCACCATGGCAAAGACAAAGAGGCCGTAAGAGATGCCGACGTGCCAGTTCATTTTTTCGGTGAAAAGCGTGAATTCCGACATGCCGCCCATGCTCGCAATCAAATTGAGCGGCAGGAAGACCAACGAGAGAATCGTCAGGTGTTTCATCAGGATGTTCAAATTGTTGCTCACGACCGAGGCACGGGCATCCATCATCCCGGCCATGATGGAAGAAATGATTTCCGCCTGTTTGTAGCATTGCGTGTTATCGACCGTAAGGTCTTCCAAGTGCTCGATTTGAGCGGTGGAAAACCCGATTTTCCGGGCGGAGGAACGCAGGCGTTCGATCAGGGTTCCGTTGGAAGAGATCGCGCTGAGGTAATAGACAAGGCTCTGTTCCAGCTTGAACAGGCTGAGCAGGTGTTTGTTTCCCATGGATTGAACCAATTTCTTCTCCAGTTCGTCGATAATCATGTTGATCGCCTTCATGTGGCCGTTGAATTGGCCGATCGAACGCTGGAGGAGTCGCAAAAGCAGGTCGTGGTAACCGCAAATACCGGTCAAATCCTTCGAATGGTCGAAAATCGGCGCATCGCCGCTCAACACGATCACGACCCGGTCCTCGAACAGATAAAGGCCGGTCGACGTGACGCGAAAAAGAAAATTATCACTCGGGGCGTACACTTTGGGCCGTTTGTAAATGACGGCCAAGTGGGCCGGCTCGAATTCGACCCGGGAAAGTTCGTCCGGATCGAGCGCGCTGGCAAAGGTGTGTTCGTCGATTGCCAAGTCATGAATCAGGTAATACCGTTCCTTTTCCGTCGGATCGATATACACCTGGATCGGACTCATGTCGTTTTCGGAAGGACGCAGGCGGCCGTCAATGATATCGTATGTTTTAAGCATGGAGTGACACCTTCATCACGACGACTGGATAAAAAAGTGGAAATGGGGAATGAAGTCCGGGCACCGTGCTTCGTTCCCTGTTTGTGTTTCGGGGCCGTGCCCCGGCGGATATACTGAAAGCCATTGAAATTTCCCGAAGCCGACGATTTAGGA
>DOMV01000116.1:7987-8173 GCA_003509805.1 Planctomycetaceae bacterium | reverse complement strand
CGACTCAACCGGCTTCGGTATGAGACGGCCTCGATACATAACCGTTATTCTACGTACCGGTTATGCAAGCGTCAAGAAGAAGAGGGTGATTTCCATTTCGGTCATATCGGACGGCGAACCGGTTTTCAGGTTTTGAGGTGGACGGGATTCGGCGCATCCGGCTGTTATACTGAAAGCCGTTGAAAT
>DOMV01000116.1:0-7933 GCA_003509805.1 Planctomycetaceae bacterium | reverse complement strand
CTCAACCGGCTTCGGTATAAAGTGGAGTAGACAAAGCAGAGATTTACGATAATTCCTATCGAAAGGATAGTAGCGAATGCTTCGGGTAAAACATTATTTTTCGGATTTCCAATTAAACCGATCCGATTTGTATGAACGGAAGCTCCTGATAGTCCGGGAACATCGATAGGAGCAATTGATAGGATAAATTGCCCATGAACACGCAGAGTGGCGACATAGGCAAAATAAAAAAGACTCGATATCTGGCGAAAGTTTTCCTTTTTTTGAAAATCGCCGTTTTTGTTAAACTTTACCGATCACGCAGGCGATACAGGAATTACGAATTGTATCGGGTATTACTGTATCGTGTAAAAGAATCGATCGTTCGTACCAAAGAGAATCATTCGTTTTTTGGCGGAAGTTTCCCCTGAAAACTCCTTGAACCAAGGAAGGCACGATGAGTTTTTTCAAGCAAACCCGGACCGCACTGGTCTTTGTCTTGATGGTCGTTTGCGTGAGCAGCCACCTCGGCTGTTCTCCGCAGCAACATCTTTACCTCGGCGGCAATGCGAAAGGACACGTCGGTTCGCAATATATCGACAAAGGACTTCGGATCGATTACGCCGATGCGGAGGTCCCGACATCGCCGGAAGTCTGCGGGGCGATCTCGCCGTTTACGCTGCAAAATCCGAATCCGACAAGTTATTGGGATCTCGGTCTGGAAGAATCGATTCAGACCGCCCTGCAAAACAGCAAGGTGATCCGTTCGCTCAATACCGTTTCCTTCTCGAAGGCCGGGGTCGCCGGCGTGCCGGGCGCGCTGCTCTCAAATCCGCTCTCGGTCGGAACGGTTTACGATCCGGCGCTCGTCGAAAGCGATCCCCGATACGGCGTCGAGGCGGCTCTTTCGGTCTTTGACGCCCAGTACAACGGTTACGCCGGCTGGACGAAAAACGACCAACGGCTCAACCGTTACGGACTTCCTTCCTCGCAAACCGACACGTTCCAGTTCAACAACACGGTCCAGAAAACGAATATCACCGGTGCGACGACCTACATCACCAACGGCAACACGTACAACTGGGACAATTCTCCGACGGGTACCGGTCCGACCGACAAACAGTGGCCCTCGTCCTGGTCGACCTACATCGAAGCCGGAATCACCCAGCCGCTGCTCCAGGGGACCGGAATGCAGTTCAACCGGATTGCCGGGCCGGGAGCGACGCCGGGCTTCTACAACGGAGCCTTGATCGCCCGGATCAGTGCCGACATGTCGCTGGCCGACTTCGAAATGAATGCCCGAAGCCTTGTCGCCGACGTCGAAAAAGCCTACTGGAACCTGTACTACGCTTACCACTATCTGGAGTCGGTCAAAGCGGGCCGCGACAGCGCCCTCCAGACCTGGCAGCAGATTCACGCGATGTTGATCGCGGGCCATTCGAAAGGAACCGCCCAAGCGGAAGCGCAGTCGCGTCAAACGTATTATTCGTTCCGCAGCCAGACGGAACTTGCCCAGAGCAACCTGTTCAAATCGGAAAATACGCTCCGGTACATCATGGGGTTGGCCGCCACCGACGGTCGCCTGATCCGGCCGATCGACGAGCCGACGGTCGCCCCGCTGCAACTCGATTGGGACAGTGTCCTCTGTGAAGCGTTGCTCCGTTCGCCGGAACTCCGCAAACAGAAATGGGACGTCAAAAGCAAGGAGTTGCAACTGATCGCGGCGAAGAACTTCCTGTTGCCCCGGTTCGACCTGATCGCCAATTACCGTTGGAACGGCATGGGCGAATACCTGATCGAACCGCAGGGGTCGCGTGAAAACGCCTACGGCAACCTGGTCGGCGGCGACCATGCCGACTGGACGCTCGGAATCCAGGGATCGGTTCCGTTCGGATTCCGCAAGGAACTGGCCGGTGTCCGTAACGCCCAACTGCTTTTGGCGAAATCCCGTGCCATCCTGCAGGAGCAGGAACTCGAACTGTCGCACCAGATCGCCGATTCGTTCCGCGAGTTGAGCCAAAACTACACGCAGAGCCGGACGCAATTGAACCGCCGCATCGCGAGCGAAGCGGAAGTCCAGGCGGTCCGGGCATCCTACGATGCAGGAACGACGACCCTCGACCAAGTCCTTGAGGCCCTGCGTCGGCTTGCCGAAGCGGAAACCGACTACTACCGGGCCATGGTCGATTACAATCTTTCGATCATGACGCTGCATTACCGCAAGGGCTCCCTGCTCGAATGCAACAACGTCGGTCTTTCCGAGGGTCCCTGGCCCAACAAAGCCTATTTCGACGCGACCAAACAAGCGCGTAAACGCCAGGCCGGCCATTACATGGACTACGGTTTCACGCGACCGAACGTCGTCAGCCGTCAGCAGTACCGGCAATTCCAGAACGGTTCGGCCTACGGTTGGCCGGAAGGACGTCAAGCGGTTCCGGTCGCACCGGGCCAGGAAGTGATCCCGCCCGCCCCGTCGATCGAGAACCGGCCGATGGAAGCTCCGCGGCTGCCGGCCACGACCAATTCCAAAGTGATTGAAACGCAATCGACACAATCGACACAACCGACGATCGGGGCAAAGATCGGGGCGACGACCGGGGCAAAGATCGGGGCCGTCGTTCCGGCCGTTGGTTCGACTGCAGGCAACGACGTCGGCGTGATTCCGGCAACAGCCCGACCGGTTTCCTACACGGCCCCGCAGGCGACCGGCAGCAATCGTTATGTACGCCTCGCTTCGCTGCCCGAATTGTGAGAGATATACGGAAACGAGGGATATACTTCGAACGGCCTGACAACTCTCCCGCGACCAATCGCCTGCCGCTCGAACGATTCGTTTAAGCACTTGTCTGGACAGACGTTCAAGGCGAGCGGGTGCGGCAGGCAGACTTGACCGAAAATCCGTTTTCATCGCGTTTCCAGTATATTTTGCGAAGGCGGGCTCCCGAATCGTCGGCTTCGAGAAATTCCAACGGTTTTCAGTAGACTGAAAACGATCAGACCTGTCCCGCAACTTCGTATCGGCAACAATGCACTGAACATGGCAGCCGGAACCGAAGCGCGGATAAATTGACAATGGACAATTTCAGGACGCGGGCAATTCCACACGATAAGCGATCCGCTTGCGTCCTCGTTATCCATTCTCAATTATCCGTTGTCAATTCTGCTGTCCGTTGTCAATTCTGCGGCCGCCTTCCCGGCTTGCGTACCGGTGCGGATCGGGTTGGGAAGCAAGTCCGGACCGTGTCGCTTTCGGCGGGTGGTCTCTCGAAGCCCGATTTTGGAATACTCGATCGATTTCCGGCATGAAGAAGAAAAAAAAGAATACGGCTGAACCGCGTATCAACCGGGTAATCCGGGTGGTGCAGCTTCTCCAGACCGGGCATCAAAACGTGGAATCCCTGGCGAAGGCATGTTCCGTTCATCCCCGGACCATCCAGCGCGATATCGCGTTTCTCCGGGAACGCGGGATGGCGGTCATCTACGACGATCAGGCGAACCGGTTCCGCTTTCTTTCGGACCTGCTTCTTCCCGAGACCCATTTCACGCCGGACGAGGTACTCGCCCTCATCACGCTTTGCCTCAGGCCGGGAGCGAAAAATGTGATTCCGTTCATGGAGCCGGTTCAAACCGCAGCCTTGAAATTGGTCAGCGTCTTGCCCTTGCCGCTGAAGGAACACCTGGAACGATACAGCGGCGCATTACGCATTCTTTCGGAGCCGGTCAACTCCCTGACGGAGTCGCAAAAGAGTTTCCAGGACCTGTTGACGGCGTACCATGACCGCACGAGCGTCCGAATCGTCTACCAAGGTCCCTTGGATTCGGAGCCGTTCACGACGCTTTTAAGCCCGTACCAGCTTTTTTTCGGCAAACGCAGTTGGTATGCCGTCGGGCGGTCCTCGCTGCATGTGGAAACGCGGACGTTCCATGTCGGGCGCATCCTCAAGACGGAACGCACGGACAACCGTTTCCAGATTCCTTCCGGTTTCACCTTGCGGAAATACCTCCGCAACGCCTGGTCCCTGATCCCGGAAAAAGGGCCCGACAGCAACGTCGTCGTCCGTTTTTCACGCTTGGTTTCCCGGAACGTCGCGGAAGTCAATTGGCATGAAAAACAGGACATCAGAGAACTTGACGACGGAGGAATCGAGTTTCGCGTGACCGTGAGCGGATTGAAAGAAATTTCCTGGTGGATTCTCGGATACGGCAAGGAAGCGGAAGTGTTGGCTCCGGAAGCGTTGCGGGATATCTTGCGTGCGCATGTAGCCGCCATGGCCCGGCTGTACGGGGTTCTCCCGCCGCAACCGGGAACACAGCTTGGAACCCCGCCCGGATCGCAGCCGGGAATATCGCTTCAAGCTCCGGGACCCCCGGTTCGTTCCAAGCGGCCCCGTGTCGATTTGCCGGATTGGAACGCCGGAAAATCAGACGAATCGGAATAACCGGAACAAATCGGAATAACCGGAATGGTCGGCTCGCCGGTTGACAATGCGCCGGTTGACAGTGCGCCTGCTGACAACGCGTTTTCGCCATGTCACGGTTGCCGGTATACTGCGGTTTTCAGCATCGTTTCCGACGATTCAGCACGACGATTCGGACGACGTGATCGGATTTGACGAGGTGACCGGATTTTCAGGAACAATCGCCCTCTTGAACACATGCCCGACCCCGGTTATCATAGTGGTTTGACGTTCTTTTCGACACGGGTTTTCAGATTAAAGAACAAGCGAGGGCTTTGTCAAATCCCCTGTCAAATTCCCGTGTCAAATTCCCGTGTTTTCAACGATGTTGTGGTCTCCGCGAGAAATGAGAACAGGCGATTCGAGCGTGACACTCGCGGCTTCGATGCTTTCGTCGCCGTGCTCGGAAACGCCGTGCTCAGCAACACCGTGCCTGGGCAGCCTTTCGGTTTATTTTTTGTGCGGAGCGCAGTTGTTTCATGAGGAATCCCATGTAGAGGCCATTCGTTTCGTGCTTCATGGCTTTCAACAGACACTTCGGAGAACACCGCCATGTCGGTTTTTGGATTGTTCGGCCCCAAACACGGGCATCTGTCCCTGTACAACGACCTCTGTCGCCTGCACAACATCGATCGAAAAACCAGGCAAGTCCTGGATCGGATCATCCAGGCGTATTCCATTCAGGAACAGGGGCGGATTTTCATCGACGGAACCTACATCGTCAAGGCATGTTCCGACAGCGGTTTCGCCGACGACCGGGAGATGTTGCGCGAGCTTTCGTTCCGGTGGTTCGGGCGAAGGACCTGACCGGATTTCCAATACGGTTTCCCGCGCGACGCCTTGATTCAGGATTGATCCAACATCGATTCAACATCCGTTGCCTCGCGTCCCGCATTACCGAAAACGACCGGAGCCGCGCCGAAAACGGTGTTGATCGGAAAAACGTGTTTGTCGAAAAGCATGTTTTCGATCGGAAGACCGGGCCGATTTCGGGAAGACACAACCATGTCCAGAAAAACTCATGACCGCATTTATTGAAAAGACAATCAAATACCTGGTCAAAACGGACGACCCGGCGGCGATCGCACTCCTGCGTCCCCTTCTTGACGACGCCGACGTGACATTGCGGGGACTCGCCTTCGAAGCGTTTTACCTGAAGAAAAACCCCGACCTGTTTTTGGAGTTGTTTGATCGCTACGCGGCCGATCCGGAGGCATGGAAACCGTGCCCGCAAATCACGCACGACCGGCTCGGCAAGGTCGTCCTCGCCGCCATCCGTTCCGAAGACAAGGGACGCATGGCCTTGGCGAAGCAAATGGTGTCCGAGCACAAAATCTACGAGGCGATGTCCGCATTCGTCCCGCTTATCGAATCGGCCGACGCGGAAACCGCCCGGTACGGTGCGGAGGGTGTCCAGATGCTCGGCGAGATGTTCTACAAGGACCTTTCCGATGCGCCCAGTGCGGTTGCCCGGGCCAATCTGGACCGCCAACGGCTTTGGCTGGCCACGGAGCTCGACGGCGTCGTCAAGCGGTACGGCATGCACGGGATGCTCGAACCGCTCCGGGCCATGTTGATGGTTGCGAAAAAGGATTACGAGACTTTCCAGACGGTCACCAAGGACATCCATTCCGCGGCAAGCAAAAAGGTGATGGAAATCCTGACCGAGGAAGACCATCCGGGGTTTTACCGCCTGTTGCTGAGTTTCGTGGACGATTCCGATTCGCCTCCCACGGTCGACGTGATTCTCGCGGCGAAGACCGAACCGCTGTTCGTCCGGTACATGTTGAAAGTGATCGGCGACAGTCCGTCGGACAACGCGAAAAAAGCGCTCAAACGATTCACGTCGTTCGCTTGGCTGACCCCGCGAAACCCGGACCTGACGGAATTGATCGCGGAGCAGGAAGTCCCGTTCGTCCGGTTGATTACGAATATGTCCCTGCCGCGGGAGCAACTCCTGGCGACATTCCGCCGGGTCATGAAAGACGGCAACGAAACGGTGCGCCGCGCGGTTGCGGAAGCGTTGCGGCAATATCCCGGCGACGATTTCAACGCCCTCGTCATGGAGGTGCTCGACGATCCCGATGCGACCGTTTGCTCCCATTTGCTGCGAATCGTCAAAAGCCGGAATTTCAAGGGGGCGGACGACATCATCACCCGCTTCGTCGCCCGGCAGAACCCGGAAATCAACAAGACGATTTTCGACCTGATGCCCGATTTCCGCATCGACTCGTTCCTTTCCCGGATGGGCCAGTATGCCGAACATAAAGCCTACACGTTGGGCAATGTCGTGAGAAACGTCGATCCGAGTACGGCCAAGGTACTCGAAAACGAGGTCAGCAGCTTTGTCGCGCTCCGTCGCCAAATCGCCTGCGATGCGATCCGTTATACCGGGATGGGCGGCAATTTTCTCGCGCAACTGTGCCGGATCGCCGAAGCGGACGATGAGGCCAACACCCGGATTGCCGCGCTCCATTCCCTGGCCGACATTCTGGTAAAGGAGGCGATCGTCGCGCTCCAGGATGCAATGCAGGACAAATCGTTCGTCATCCGGGAAGCCGCGACCGCTTCCGCCCAGAAATGGATGAAAAAGTACCAGGAAGCGACCGCAAAAAAATGAATATCGAACGAATCGACAGCCGAAACGGAAATATCGCGGACCGGATCGACTCGCTCAGGCGTAAGTTAAGCCTTCGCGGCGACATCGTTTCCGAAGCGGGACGCGCCCGGACCGTGGAGATTTTCGGTGAATCGCTGACCCCCCGACAAGTTGTCGGGAAAATCTGCCGGGATGTCGCCGAACAGGGGCTTCCCGCGTTGCTCGATTATTCGAAACGGGTCGACAAGGCCGATCTGACGGCTGAAACGCTACGAGTGCCTCGCGAGGAATTGGAATCGGCCCACCGTCGGGCGGACCCCCGGTTCCTTGCCGCCGTTCATCGGGTCGCCGGAAATATCCGCGACTTCCAGAAGGCGATTCTCCATCGTGATGTTCATCTGGAACGGCCCGGCGGTTATCTGGCGGAACGTTATCGGCCGATGCGACGCGTCGGGATTTGCGTTCCCGGCGGCGCAGCCGCCTATCCCTCGACGGTCCTGATGACCGCCGTTCCCGCCCAGGTTGCCGGAGTTCCCGAAATTGCCGTCATGGCCCCGCCGACTCCGTTCGGAGCATACAATATCGATATGCTCGCAACCTGCCGGGAGTTGGGGATTACCGAAGTTTACCGCATGGGCGGTGCGCAGGGAGTCGCCGCCTTCGCTTTCGGAGTTCGTGCCGGGGCCGGGTCGGGAGATTTTCTCATTCCGCAGGTCGACAAGATCGTCGGGCCGGGCAACCTGTTCGTCGCCCTGGCGAAAAAACAGGTTTACGGCGAAGTCGATATCGATTCGATTGCCGGTCCGAGCGAGGTCGTCGTCATCGTCGATTCCACGACCCGCGCCGATTTCACGGCCTACGACATGATCGCGCAGGCGGAGCACGCCCCGGGCGCTTC
>DOMV01000044.1 GCA_003509805.1 Planctomycetaceae bacterium | reverse complement strand
ACCTCCAGCGTTTGCAGGCGTGCCTCCATGTCGGCGGCGCCCCGGGCATCCATCGGCCGTTCGGCGAATTCCGGCTCCTCGCCGAGCGCGATTTTCCGGGACCGGGAAGCAAGCAGGAGCGTCATCCGGTCCGATCCGCCCGATTTCACGCCGGTTTGAACGATCCTCCGGACCGTGCCGACGGCCTCCTCGAACACGGTGTTACCGCCCTGGAGGGCGTTCCGTTCGCTCATCGAATAACTGTCGTCGAGCAGCACGATATGATGCGTCGGCCGGCCGCCGAACAATTCCGCGAGCGGCCCGGCAAGTTTGGGACCGGCGAGCATCAGGATCAAAACGACGACGGCAAGGGTCCGCAACAGCATCAGCAAGAGTTGTCGGAGCAGGATGCGTGTTCGCGTACGTTTATACCCGGCCAGCAGGAATTCCATCGCCGCCCAAGGCACGGGCCGATAACGGAACATGGTGACCAAGTGGATCAACACGACGACGCCGGCGAGCGGCAGGAACCATAACAAGGCGGGAAAAGTGAACATGCGCCGAAAATCATCTGATACGGTCGGACCGACAAGTCAACATTGTTTCGCGGGTCCGGCAGATTTCCCGAAGCCGACGATTCGGNNGCCGAAGGTAAGTAGGCGAATAGGACGGGCTGTGTTTGCCAACGACTCAACCGGTTTCGTTATAAAATGCCGTAGATCACGGTTTCATGACGGTAGACGCTTGCCCGGTCGAGCGCCTTTTCCAGAAACGGGTTCCTGCCGTCTCCGCCGACCTGCACGGCATAATAACCGGGCGGCAGCCGTTCCGTCATCACGGTACCCAAGCCGGTCGAGGTCCAACTCCGTATGTTCATGTAGGAAGGAATCAGGCTTTCATAAAAGCGCGCGGGTGTTCGCCCTTCCGAAGGTGTTGCCGGGGACGAGCCGGAAGTGTCCGGGATCAGGACGACCTTCTCGCCCGCTTTGACCGACGAAGCGGTGTACATCGTCCCGTTCGGGCCGCAAACCACGAGCCGGTCCACATCGACGCCGAGACTGTTCGCGACAGTGGGCCCCGGGGTTCCTTCGACGATTTCCCAATTGAAATCAAGACGTTCCTTGCGCATCGGCTCCGCTTTGCGGACGGCGAAATACGAGGGCAATCGGGCACGAACCCAGCCGTTGGCGAACTGCTGCGCCCCCCCGGGAAGCATCTGCATTTCGAACGTACGGTTTGATGCGCCGCTTGACTGGGAACGGTCGTAGGCGCAGGTCGCCTCCGTCGTCGGGTCGAACGCGAGTCCGCCGCCCGGCGTAAAAGTCGAGTAAAATCCGACGAAGCCGAAGGTCAACGCCTCCTGCCGCCGTTGATCGAGGATCGTGATCGTATGCGAGGAGGTTTGCCGTAAAAAACCTTCCCGGAGATAATCGGCTCCGTAAACGAACAGGCTGGCAATGACGGAGGTCGCCGGAACCGTCCAAAGCAGCCAGATACGCCGCTTCATCAACGAAAGGACGACGATGTTGACGGGCCCGATCAGGATCGCGAAAACAAGGATCAGGACCATGATCGTCTTGACGGGAACCCCGAAATGTTCGAGTACCCGCATGTCGTTGAGCAGATCGCCGCTTCCGCCGAGTATCCCGGCACTTACGGTGGTACCGTGATGGCGGCTCCACCCGGCGCCCTGCATCGCCTGCGTCCAGGAATCGGCCCGGGAAAACATGGCTGCGCGAAACGGCTCAAGCGTCTTGCGGACGGCGGCGGTTTCACTCGGCGTGATATAGGCGGTCCCGAGAACGGCATGGTACACATCCTCACCGCCGCGTTTGTCCCATTCTTTCGGCGGCGTCCATTCCGTACCGATCACGTAAAGCAGGCCGCCGCTTTCAACGAACCGGCGCACGGCCGCGAAAATCTCCGGATACTGGTCCTGCATCNNGCAGTTCTCCCGAGGTCAACGCGATCCCGTCGAATCGGGTATAGGCGAGCCAGTTCGGGCTCCATTCACCGACCGGGGATTCCGCCTCCCAAACGGCGATCAACGGGTCGCTCAACGGGGGGGAATACGCATAAGGAGAGGGCGGCGAGGACGGCGAGGCGGCGGAAGAACCCGGGGAAACAAGCCCCTTGTTGATGAGGTCGCGCGTGTCCGCTTGGACCCGGACGCCGGTCAGGATATGCGCGTTTTTCGTTCCGCTCCCGTATTGTTCCGAACAATGCTGGCGGACGAGGTTGCAGGAAAGCGGATTACGCATATACCCGTCGACCTGGATTTGCGCGAAACCGTTGTTGTTCGCGATCGGGATCGGGGGTTGCAGGATCGAAAGCACCACCGTTTGTTCCGCCGGAACGCTGATTCGGTTCGAGGTCCGCGTCAGGCAACTCCCGTTCACGTATGGGCTTTCCGGGAGCGTAATGGCGACGGTGTGCGGGAGTTGTTTGTCGCGGTTGGTGATGCGGAACCGGTACTCGATGTAGCCGTGAACGGTCGGTTCGTTCTGGATTTTCGCGAGCGGAATTTCACTGATCGAAACCGGCCCGAACTCTTCGGCATGAACCGGTCCGGGACGAAAGAGAAAAAGGGAGAGGATCGCCAGGATACCGAAGGTGGTTGAAATTTCCCGAAACCGCGTGCGAGCCGCACACCGGTTGCAATGGAAAAACAGTCGGGGCTTCATGGACGAAGGCACTATGGATGAGGACGGCATGGATGAAGACAACGCTCGCAACGGGGGAATCGTAAGAATGGGAAAACGAACAAACCGCCCCGCCATTATACCGTATTATACCGCGAGAAGGGAAGAAAGATACTGAAGGCGGTTGAAATTTCCCGAATCGTCGGCTTCGGAAAATTTCAATTGTTTTCGGTATACGGCATCCTGTTCGTTATGTTTCGGCTTCACTATTCTCGTTCGGGTTTTCAGCGGGATTCTCATCCCATTCCGCTCCGGTTTCGGCATCCGGATCAGCGTTTTCCGCGCCGCGGACAGGCGTCGGACAAGGATACCAGTGGACACCGCACGCTGTTTCACTTGAAAATCAGGAGCGTCCATGGTACTTTGCACGCTACGAAAACAGCATTGAACCCTGCCCTACCATTTTTTCGCGACGAAGCCTTCCGGCGACGGGATGATCTCGACGGCTTTGCCGGATTGAACGAT
The DNA here is from genome assembly GCA_003509805.1 of Planctomycetaceae bacterium. GTDB lineage: Bacteria > Planctomycetota > Planctomycetia > Pirellulales > Thermoguttaceae > UBA8133. The sequence goes on along the minus strand of DOMV01000044.1, from coordinate 5,684 downwards.
GACGTACAGGCCGTTTTTCTGTGCGAATTGGACGACGTTCGGCTCGACGACCGCTCCGGCCACTGCGCCGATGTACAGATATTCATCCTTAACACCACGCGAATCACGATAACGCCGATATTTCTCCAGCCGTTCGATATGCTCGACGACATCCGCCGTTTTGAGCGAGGTTTTCACTTCGATGAGAATGGCAATGTCGCCGTCCTGCAATATCAGGTCGATCTCGCCGCTTTCGTTCGTGCCGGGCTTCCCGAAAATCAAATTGCGGTAATAGGCGGAGACGGCATACCCCAACGAGCGGAACTGGGCGACGATGTCGCCGCCGATCATATTTTCGACGATCTCGCCGATCCGCGAACCGAGAGCCGAAATTTTACGGTCCGTCTCCTGCATTTTCCGAGCCGTTTCCCGCATTGTCCGATCGGTGTCTTGAGCCATCTCCTTCATCCGACGATCCGTTTCCTGCATTTTCCGGTCGGTGTCTTGAGCCATCTCTTTCATCCGACGATCCGTTTCCTGAAAGGTTGCCCGCATCAGACGATCCGTTTCCTGCATCCGCAGATCGGTTTGCCGGAACAGTTCAAGCACACCTTCGTAGGTCAAGGGCGTTTGCGGCTGGGACATGATTTTTCCCCGTATTGAAATGCGCTCTGGCTCGCGATCCGGCTCGTAGTCAACTGAACGCTCTCATTCTACCTCCCCCGTCGCGATTTTCAAGGAGATTGTTTTCCGGAGGTAAACGAGCGGCTTGACCGGAAAAACTCAACCGGCTTCGGTATCAAGTGGTTCGTCGCGGCAAACAAGTTGACGAAGGGCAAGCAGGTCAACGTCGAACCGGCCGGCGTCGAACCGGTCAGCGTTGTCCCGACAACCGGGCGATGAGGCCGAGTTGATCGCAGAAGATGGCCGCGATTCCGAGAGGGGCGATGAAACGGAGCACGAAAACGTAAATGCTGAAAAAATAAAACGCGACGGTTCCCCTGTTCGTGAATTCCGATTTGAGAATCCGCCTGTCGATGCGCCAACCGACGAAGATACAGACCAACATTCCCCCGAGGGGCATCAGGATTTGCGAAGTCGTTTTATCGAGAAAGTCGAAGAAATTCATCCCGAAAAGGGTGTATCCGCCCAGCAGGCCGCAGGAAAGAGAACTGAATACGGCGAGAACGAAAATGCCGAGAGAAACGACCAGGGCCGCTTTCGCCCGGCTCATGGCGAACTCGTCGTGAAAATAGGCGGTGACGACCTCGTGCAGGGAAATGATCGACGTGACCGCGGCGATCAGCAGGAGCAGGAAAAACACGGCCGCCCAGATATTTCCGAACGGTAATTGCTGGAACACGTTCGGGAGCGTGATGAACACGAGCGAGGGCCCGGCTTCCGGTTGGATTCCGAAACTGAAAACGGCCGGGAAGATGATGACGCCGGCCAGGAGGGCGACGCAGGTGTCGATCGCGGCGACGGAAACCGCGGTCGCCTGCATGTTCGCGTTCTTCCCGAAATAGGATGCGTAGGTGATCATGCAGCCCATGCCCAGGCTGAGCGAGAAAAAAGCCTGGCCGAGCGCGCCGAGAACCGTCCGGGAGCCGACTTTGCCGAAATCGGGTTTGAACAGGAAGTCGAGCCCTTCGGCGGCGCCGGGCAAGGTCGCGGAACGAATGCACAGGGCGATCATAAGCAGGAACAGGAGCGGCATCATCACTTTTGCGGACAACTCGATTCCGCGTTTGATCCCGGAAAGGATCACCGCGTGAGTGCCCGCGATGAGGATCGCCGCACACACGATCGGCCGCCACGGCGAGGCGATGAACAGGTTGAATTCCTCGCCGAACCGGGCCGCCGTCCCGGCCTCCTCCGCGCCGAAAACGATTTGACACGCGGCGCGATAAAAGTATTCGAACGTCCAGCCGGCGACGACGGTATAGAAACCGAGGATCATGAATGCGCCGAGAATCCCCATGTATCCGACGAGTCCCCAAGGCGAGCGCGGTTCCAGTTGCTGGTAGGCGCCGACCGCGTTGCGACGGGTATGCCGTCCCATGAAGAATTCCGCGAGCATGACGGGAATTCCGAGAAACAGCACGCAGAGAAGATAGATAACCAGGAATGCTCCGCCGCCGTTTTGGCCCGCCTCGTAAGGAAAACGCCAAATGTTCCCCAAGCCGACGGCGCTGCCGACCGCCGCGAGAATCGCGCCGAGACGGCTGCCGAACGTGGGACGATGATAATGCGTCATGAAAAACCGTGTTCCTCACTCGCTTACGCTTCGTGCCCCGACTGCTTCGTGTTCTGCATTCGTGAGGCCGGATTCGATGCTCGGCGGCTTGAAGGCCAGGCGTACGGCACGGCCTTCGCCATGGTTCCCGGAATCGGAATCGGAAGTCCCGGTCGACCCGGCGGCTTCCTCCGTCGCTTCAAGAGAGGGCGCGGTAAAACGGACGACCGGTTCCGGCGTCGACATGACCGGCGGTTCCGGCTGCGGTTCCCGGTCCGTCACGGAGACGTTTTCCGGGGATGCGGGAAAAAGCCGGCCCTGCACGTCGACGACGATCGGCTCGTCCTCATCCAGGTTGGTGCGCACGTAAATTTTTTGGGCGATGTTCTCCCCGTTATCCAAAGGACTCGTATCCGGGGACGCTTGATCCGGGGAACCGGTCGCAAAGAGAACGGAAATCATGTGGACGGGGCTTTCCTGGTCCGAGAAGGTGAAACGGAACCGTTTGTCCGGCGAGGTGACGCTTTGGACGCGGAAGGGCAGGTCGTTTCGTATAACCAGGCTTTTCATCACTTTTTCGCCCGGATGGAGCACGCCGATCAGGAACGGGGACGGTTTCGCCTGGAGCGGTGAAACGACGGCCGCCTGGATCGGCAGCGTCAGCGCCGTCGGTTCTTTTTGACCGACCGGAGTTTCATTCGTGACGAAGTGCAGCACATCTCTGATATATCCTTCGGGCGCGTCTTTTTTCCGATTCAACGTGACGACGACATCGTACACGATTTCGCCGTTCGCCCGCCGAACTTCCTCGGCACGGGCATAGACATAGGGACTGCTCCGCAACATCCGGGTCAACTGCCACTCGTTCGTCCCGGCATACTCCAGCCGCACCAAACGGGAGACGCTTTTTCCGAGCGGAACGGACCCGAATTCGACGACCCCGGGCGTCATGACGACATCCGGGCGGATATACCCTTTCACTTCGAGCTGAACCTCGTCGTGCAGGATATTTTCGCCGCCGCGCTCCTTGTTACGGGTCTTCGTTTCAAGAATGACGGTGAGGGTCGCCCCGACATTTTTCGTATGTTGCCCGGTCGTATTCAGTTTCGCGAGAACCTCGGCCTTTTCAAGCGATTTGAGTTTTTTCGTGTTCACTGAAACGGACGTGCAGGTGCAAGAAGAATACACGCCGACGATGCGCACGTCTTCTTCCCAGATATTTTCCAGTTCGAACACGTACTCGGCATTCGCCTGGAGCGCAACCCGGCCGAAATTGTGCCGCTTGACCGGGAACATTTTCGCCCCCCAAGACTCCTCGCCCGGTGCGCATATTGCGGAATCCGCGCAGATTGCCAAAAAAACGCCCGCCGCTACGATCTGTGTTACGACCGCTGTCACAACCGTTGAAAATCGCCTGTTTTCCCGCATTGTTCGTCGTTATCGTATGGATGAAACAAAAAGACGACCATCTTTATACCGAAGCCGGTTAAGTCGTTGGTGAACATAGCCCGAATCGTCGGCTTCGGGAAATTTCACTGGCTTTCAGTATATCCATTGATCGGCATAAAAGCCGAACCCGGTTGAACGGTTTTCAATTGAACTTCCACAGCCTGATGGAGTTGCTCGCGCGTCGTGTTGGAATACTCCGTATCCATCCAGAGTATTTTTCCCGTGGAATCCAGGAGAAAAATACGCGGCGGTTCGGCATTGGTCGTTACGGCCTCGAAGGCTTTGCCGTCATCCTGGACGACGTCGAAATCGACGGCGACATCCGGTTTCGCTCCACTTCCGGCGGCAATGACACGCAGATCGCCTTGATGGGCGGCATGGAGTTTTTGGAGATCTTCCAGCACCTCGATATTTTTCATCTTCTGCATCGGCTTCGAACCGGAAGGAAAAAAGAAAACGATGGACGCCTTGTTACCGAGCGTTGCCGGAAGGCCGAGAATTTCGGGAAAAGAGTCGCCGACGACGACCTTGCAGGTCGCCTTAACCGTATCGGACATCTTGACTTCGGGAATTTCCGCCGGCCGAACCTCCTTGGGCGGCTCCAATTCGACCACTTTTTGTACCGGCGCCACCGGTTCCGGAGGAGACAGGGCGGCATTTTCCGGCTTTTCCTCGGACACTTCAACCGGCGGGATTGTTTCCTCCCCTCCCTTGGGGTTGCAACCGTTCAAAACGGCGCTTGAAACGGTAACGCCTGCCAACACAAGCGATAAGAATCCAAGACGCTTCCATGTAAGGTACATTGTGGGATACACTGTCGTTTTTCTCCTGAAAAAATACCACTTGAGCGAATCCGTCGGGAACGCTACTGGAAACGCGGTGAAAACGGACATTCGGTCAAGTCTGCCTGCCGCACTCACTCGCCTCTAACTTTGGTTTGTATAATGACATAAGCGGATCGTTCGAGCGGCGGGCGATTGTGCGCGGGAACAGTCTCATGCCGTTTACCGTATCCCTCACGGGCCGGGAACCGTGTTCCCGACGGCTTACGCGTCTATGTTTTTTCCGGGGGCGTATCCGCGGATTCGTCGCCGTCGAACGTGTTTTCATCGGCATCCAGATCGTCGAAATCCTCGAAACCGTCCGGATCGATCGGGTCGTCGATCACTTCGTCAAAACCGTCTTCACCGAGTTCGGGCGTATCGAAATCCTCTTCGTCGTACTCTTCGAATTCATCGAACTCGTCGAATTCGCTGTCCGGCAATTCATCAAAATCGTCGTCGAAATCGTCGTCGAAATCATCGTCAAAGTCGTCGTCCCCATCGTCGAACCGGGACATGCTCAATTCCGGGCATTGCGACGGGCGATGCGAAAAGCGATGCGACGGGCACCACACTCCCCGTTCGAACATTTCATCGCAAGCCGATTTCTTTCGGGGATGGTATACTGGAAACGCGGTGAAATTGGTTGTCTGGTAAAGGCTGCTTGTCGCACTCGCTCGCCGTAAGACATTTGCAAACAGATTGTTGCACATTTCGTTCGAGCGACAAGTGCTTGTTCGCGGGAACAATTTCAGGCCGTTTACGGTATAAACTCGCTCCGGGAGAACGGATCGCATGGAAGTCCTCATTCGTTGATGGATTCATTGACGGGCGGTGAAAGAACCGGGTTCCAGTATACTCTTTCCCCACCGCCGTTGAAAGAGGAGAAGCATCAAAAAACGCCGCGGCGCGCGAGCCTCCAGGAACACCATCCCCGGCCCGGATGCAATCCCCGCAACATTCCCCGTGAATTTCCGGTTCGTGAAGAGCCGCTCCCCGACGGTCGGGGCGTCTTATACCGAAGCCGGTTGAGTCGTTGGTAAACACAGCCCGCTCGGCACGCCCGCCTACCCTCCGGGAGCCTATTTGCATCGGCAACCGCGTAGCCGGGAGCCTACCGCCCGTCGCGGCACGTGACCGGCTTCGGGAAATTTCAATGGCTTTCAGTAGATATACTGGAAACGCGATAAAAACGAACA
>DOMV01000080.1 GCA_003509805.1 Planctomycetaceae bacterium | reverse complement strand
CTTGATGCTTTCATCGATATAAATCGATTCGCATAGCTGTTGCATCGCGACGACGTCGGCCGGGGCGAGGACCGGGGAGATTCGAACGGTTTCCCCGGCAAGGGCGCGATCAAGGACTTTCCGTTCATCTTCTTTCGCAGGATAAGAAACCTTGAGTTTCAGCATGAACCGATCGACCTGTGCCTCGGGAAGCGGGTAGGTTCCTTCATGCTCGATCGGATTCTGGGTCGCCATGACAAGGAACAAACCTTCGAGCGGATACGTCGTTTCGCCGATCGTTACCTGTCGTTCCTGCATCGCTTCAAGTAAAGCGGACTGGACTTTCGAAGGAGCCCGGTTGATTTCGTCGGCAAGCACGAAATTGGCGAAAATAGGCCCTTTGCGTGTCATGAACGCCCCGTCGGAAGGCCGGTAAATCATCGTCCCGATCAAATCCGCCGGGAGCAGGTCGGGTGTGAACTGGATCCGGCGAAACCCGGTGTCGAGCGCTTCGGCCAGCGCTTTGATCGCCGTCGTTTTGGCCAGCCCGGGAACGCCTTCGAGCAGGATATGGCCCTGGGTGAGCAGGCCGGCCAGCAGCCGGGAAATCATGAGTTCCTGCCCGACCAGCACTTTGCCGATCTCTTCGCGCAACCGCGCCAACTTTTCATGCTGCAGCGCCACTTGCGCCTTGATTTGATGGATGTCCGTACTCATGTGCTCACGAAGAACCACTCCTTGACGGTCGTGGCTCGGATTTGATGGTCTCGACTTTACAATACCAATCGTCAAAAGGTGCACGGACGGATTTGTCCGGCAATTTCCTCCACGATATTTTCGATCGACACTTCCCGGCTTTCACCCGATTTGAGATTTTTAAGCCGGGCCGTCCCGGCGTCGAACTCCGATTCACCCCGGATCACGGCCATAAGAAACCCTTTTTTATCGGCGTATTTCAACTGGGCGCCGAGCTTTTTCGGTTCGAGGTACACTTCGACGGCAAACCCGGCACGGCGCAGTTCGGCGGCCAACCGCAGGTAATCGCCAAGCAAGGTTTCGGCGAACCAGGGAATGAAAATTTCGGCGGTCGTTTTCCGGCTCTCGATGATTCCGAGTTGTTCCATCGCCGAAAAAAGCCGGTCAAGCCCGAGCGAGGCGCCGATTCCCGGAAGTTCCCTGTTCGTGTAAAGCGCCGCCAGGTTGTCGTATCGCCCGCCGCTGCAAACGCTTCCAATGTTCGGCAAGTCGGTCAAAAACGTTTCAAAAATCGTTCCCGTATAGTAATCGAGACCCCGGGCGATCGAAACGTCGATCACCAGGTGCTCCTCCGAAATCCCGGCCGCTTCACAGGTTTCGACCAATTCGCCGAGTTGGCGGACGCCTTCTTCGCCAAGCTCGTTCCCACGGAGCAGGACGGCAAGGGAGGCGAGGATCGCTTCGTTCGAACCTTTGAGCGTTGCGAGTTTCAATATCCCGTCAATCTGTTCGGGCGTCGCGCCGGCAACCTTGGTCATCTCTTCCGCGACTTTTTCGGCACCGATTTTCGGCAACTTGTCGAGTGCCCGGAGCACGGGAACCGATCGGCCGGTAAGCCCGACTTTTTCAAGAAGCCCGTTGAGGATCATCCGGTTGTTGACCCGTATCGAGAATCGCTCGAACGGCTTGTTCTTCCATTTTTCCGAGACGTCGTTGATTCCGCGCACCAGGTCGTGGATCACCAAGGCGGTTTCAATATCGGCGGCGACCGAACGTGTCCCGATGGTATCGAAGTCGCATTGCATGAATTCGCGGTACCGGCCCGCCTGGGTGTTTTCCCCCCGCCAAACCTTCCCGAGATGATATCGTTTGAACGGCATTCCGAGTTGCTCGATATGCTGCGCCGAAAAGCGGGCCAATGGGACCGTCAGGTCGAACCGCAGGGCGACGNNGACGTCGCGCCCGCCGTGATCCGTGAACCGGTAAAGTTGTTTGTCGGTTTCCTCGCTTCCTTTTCCGGAAAGAACGTCGAGGTATTCGAGTGCGGGCGTGTCGATCGGCGCAAAACCGTAGGATCGGAAAATCCGGGTCGCCGCCGCGATCAGCGCTTCGCGCGGAATCATCGTTTCCGGCAAGTAATCGCGAAAACCTTTCAAAGTGCGTGGTTGTATCATGGAAAAAAACGTGTTGTCCGTATCGTGTTGTCCGTATGCGTGACACAATGTGGCAAAAAGGGAACGCCCCCGAACTACGGTAGACCGGCCGAAGCCGGTTTAGGATTCACGGCAAACGTGTCGAGCAGCATCACTTCGACGTAAGAATTGATCTGCCTGGCATCGGGAATATCGGGGTAAAGCAAGGGATTGAGCGGTTCGGTGGCGCCGACGACGTTGATTTCGAAAAGGTTGCGGTCGATCCCGAGGGCGACGAGGTGTTTGCGAACCGTCCAGGCCCGGGTATAGGCGAGATCGTCCACATCGCGGTACGGTCCCGCTTCATCGTGTCCGGCATGTCCGCGGACCGATAATTTGTAGGGCGACCCTTTCAGGTATTTTTGCAGGGCCTCCAGGCTCTGCCCGGCCGCTTCCGACAGTTCGTCGCTGCCGTAGTCGAAAACGATCAGGCCGCCCTTGACCATGACGGCATCCGGGCTCTTGGAAGGGATCAACACGGCCCCCCGCCGTTTTTTATCGCCGGTCAACACCGCCGCGGGTTCGTTTTCCGCCCGTTTCCGCCGCCATTTTTCCACCGCCGCCGCACCGGCGCCTTCGCCGCCGAACTGGTCCCCCATTCCCTTGACCATTTGCTCCATCTTGTCTTTCTCCAAGGTACTCATCGAGAAAAGCATGATGAAAAACGAGAGCAGCAGGGACATCAGGTCGCTGAAACTTATCATCCAGAACGGAGCGACCTCGGCTTCGTCTTCCTTGATTTCCCTGGCCATGGCTACCGTCCCTCCTCTTCCACCGTGACTTCATCGGGCGGCAGGAACATCGAGAGTTTCATCCGGATGATACGGGGATTCTCACCGCTCTGGATACCGAGGACCCCGATGACGGCGATTTCCATGCGTTCCAATTCTTTTCCGTTGAAATAGGAAAGTTTGTCGGCAAAGGGGAGAAAAAACAGGTTCGCGGTGACCACGCCGTAAAACGTGCCGACCAGCGCGACGGACATGCGTTCACCGATCGTTTCCGGATCCATGTGGGAAAGCATGAGCACGAGTCCCATGAGTGTCGCCACGAGTCCGAAGACCGGGGAAGTGCGGCCCATGGCCGCGAGAACCCCCCGACCGATATGATGGCGTGCCGCGACCGCGTCCATCTGTAGCCGCAGGACCGCTTCAACCGCATCGGGCGTCATGCCGTCCGTCACCATGCGGATCCCCGCCGCCAGGAAGGGATCGCGAATACTCTCCATACGTTTTTCCAAGGAGAGCACACCCTCCCGGCGTGCCGATTCGGCCAGCGAAACGATCATTTCGACCAGGTCCGTCGCACTTTTACGAGACGTAAAAAAAACAATCTTGAGCAGTCTGGGAATTTTCAGGACCTCTTCGAGCGGAAAGCAGATCAATGTCGAAAAGGTCATGCCGCCGCCGATGATGATTCCGGCTGCGATGTCGATGAAACCGGCCAAATTGCCGCCGCCCATCTTGATGGCGGACATCAACATGAGTACGGCGCCGATAGCGCCGATAAAGGATGCGCGTTCCATGAGCAAGGAGGGAGACGATGGAGGAGGCCGACGGGACAAACGGTGACGGACGAACCCGGCAAAATCCGCCCGTCGTCCGCCTTTGGATCACGCTTCTTCCCAGCATTTGCGGAGGTAAGCGACCGATTTGGGCACTTCAATCGCCTTGTCGCCGTCGACACCGCATTCGTAGCTGAGGAATTCGGTGTAACCGATGTATTTCAAGCCCCGCATCGCCTTGATGTGGCAATGATCATCCTGCCCGGGCAGACGGCGTTTGGTTCCGTTGCCGAGGTGGACGTGCTTGACGAACGGGCCCCCGGCGATGAAGGCGGCCATGTCGTCCGGCTCTTCGGTGTACATGTGGTACGTGTCGCCGAGCACGGCCACGCCGGGAACGCCGGCGTCTTTCGCGATCTGGGCGGCGTCGGCCACCTGTCGCAGGAACCAGGCTTCCACGCGGCGCAGCGGTTCGAGGATGATGTTCGTT
>DOMV01000158.1:1379-14071 GCA_003509805.1 Planctomycetaceae bacterium | reverse complement strand
CCGCGACCGCTTCCAATTCGGTGCGCATAATGTTTTCGACGATGTCCGTTCCCATCCCGTCGACCGCCATGCGAATTCCCAAGGCCAACTGGGGACTGGTGATCTCTTCCATCCGGTTTTCGAGCGAAAGGAGCCCTTCGCGACGCGCCGTTTCCGAAAGCGATACGATCTGGGCGATCGTCGCGCGAATATCGACCGGCTTGTTGAAAAACGTGTTTTTGACGATCGTGGGAAATCTCATGACGAATCCCATCGGCCGCGAAATCAGGAGGGACGCGACCGCCCCGCCGAAGACGACGATGACCGAGGGCGTGTCCCAAAACTGGAAAATCGACGTTCCGCCAATCAGGACGGACATCAACATCAGCGCACAACCGAGAACAATTCCGATAACGGTTCCGAGATCCATGGCATTTCACGTGCGGGCGGGCAATCCGACGTCCGGCGACGCGCCGGCCGTTCGTTCGCTTAACGCAATTCACAAGGTGTATATTTCGGGTTAGGCAGCAAGTTTTTCGCTTGTTGATAGGCGACGGCGCGACGGACGACTTCGTCGAGCGATTCGCGGACCATGATCGTTTCGCCGCTCGTGAGCGTCACCAGGGTGTCCGGGCAACTTTCGACGTATTTGACCAAATCTCCGTTGAGCACGAAGCCGTCGCCCGAAAGGCGGGTAAGCAATATCATGATTATCATTCACTTTTTATTGGATTCTCATCAGTTCGTCAAACATTTCATTCGACGTGGTGAGTACCTTGGTGTTGGCCCGGTACATCGAGGAAGCGAGAATCATTTGGATCAGTTCCTCCCCGATATTCGTATTCGACATTTCAAGCGAATAGGATTTGATCTTTCCCGCGCCGACCGAATCGGGAGTGCGCAAAACCGGTTGCCCGGAATTCATGCTTTGCTGGAACAGGCTGTCGCCGACCTTTACGAGCCCCTCCTGGTTCGCGAACGTCGCCAGGACGATCCGGCCGACCGGTCGTGTGACATTGCTGGTAAACAACCCCATGATTACGCCGTCTTCCTGGATTTCGTAATCCCACATCGTCCCCGCACCCGCGCCGTCTTCCGAGATTTGGGACAAAACGGGATCGTCGGTCGCCATGGCGGCGACGCCGCCGACGTCCATGTTGAACCGGAAGGATGCCGGGCTCCGGCTCGCCACGTCGAAACGTTCCACGAAAATGACCGGCATACCGGTATCGATCAATTTGCCGTTTTGGTCGAAGGTCAACAAGCCGGTTCCCACATCGATCCCGATTCCCGTCTCCGGCTGGTTGTCTCCGGAATCGGCATACCAGCGATAAACGGTTTCCGTATCGGTTTTCTTTTCGAGAACCAGGGACATTCGCACGGACACCGGCGCCCCGAGCGTATCGTAAACAAGCATCGTCGTCGTCGCCGAACTGCCGACGGCCGCCTGGATGGGCGTACCGTCTTCCTGCGTGTCCGACCAGCCCAGATCGTACCATTTTTTACCGCCGGTCTCGGTCAGCATGTACGTGTCGCCGGCGCTCATTTTGAGCGCGTTAATCTCTCCCACGTTGCCGAGAATGTAGAAAACGCCGTCCTGGACCGTCGCACCCGGCGAACCGCCGTTGATCGTGCTGCCGACCGTTCCCTTGTCCGGCGGAATGTCCGGATGATCCGCCAAGGTTCGTATTCCGTATGAAGCGTCGATAAAATCGAGATACTCCCGGACGGTCGTCTCGGAAGTAATTTCCAGTTTCTGCGTCTTCAGGTCCGTATTCCCTTTATTGGGATCGAAATAGAGGGTTCCTTCGTCGAATGCGGGAATGAAACGGCCTTCGCCGAGGTGTTCGCCGATATCGAGCAGCTTTGTTCCCGCATTGGCGAGTACATCCCCCCTTCCGGCAATGCTCATTTCCTCTTTTTTGACAAGGTCGGAATCGGGAATCCGGTCGATGAACGTCTCGCCCGCGTCCAATCCCACCGTCTGGTGAACGAGATAGTACGCACTGTGGTCGATTCCGGTACTTCGATAGATTCGCCGTGCAACCCAGTTGTCCGGGTTGTCCGCCGGGTCGACCGTCGGGATGTCGCTCAGAAGCAATTGGCCGCTGTTGACGTTTTCTCCGTCCACACCGCCGGGCGTCCGCTCGTCGCTCAGATAGGAAGGCCGGCTTTCGTTGCCGTGCGCATCGATATAGGTAACATAATACGTATAGGTTCCATTGAGCCGGCCGAGGTCCAACTGTTTGAAATCCGGCTGCGTCGTGTCTTGGATGTCGGCCGTGGAACGGGTATCGAGATAGCTTCCGGGCGGATTTTGGGAAGCGGGATCGAATGTGGCGACCTGATAGAATTCCGCCGTCGCCGTGGCGTCGGCCGGTTGTTCCGCCCTGTACACCCGAACGTTTGAATATCCGTCGAGCAGGCCCGGAATTTTATCCAGGCGAGCGGCGTTTTCTCCGGCGGCAAGCGAAACATTGATCGGCGAGGAATAGTCCGATTCGACATTATTCGCATCGACGTAGGCGAATCGATAGATATAATCCCCCGCTTCCATCGCTCCGCCGGTCGTCCCGTTCGCCGTCGTCGTCTTTTCGACGTTCGGCCTCATCAGTTTTTCCGTCGTGACTTTTTGAGCCCCGGGCGAGCTCCATGAAAGATCGCTCATCTGTTTCGTCCGCAAAACCGTTCCTTGCTCCCCGGCAGGACCGACGGCGTCAAGTATTCCTTCCAACACCGTATTCCGGGTCGCTTCGGCAATGTTCAGTTTGTTGACGGGGATATTGATCGGAACCAATCGATCGGTTTGAATTTCAAAATGATCGTTGACGCCGTACCCCATGATGTACAGCCCGTCGTTCGTCGTCAGGTCCTGATCGCCGTTGAGTTTGAGCGATCCGTTCCGTGTGTAGTATTGCTGGGTCGAACCGTACGGCTGGGCGATCAAAAAACCGTTTCCGGCAATGGCGACATCGCTTGGCCCCATGCCCGATTGGATCGGCCCTTCGTTGAAATTCGTCGAAACGGACGCCAGCCGCACCCCCATGCCGATTTGGATCGGATTCGCTCCCGCCGTGTTGAAGCGTCCCTCTTCAGCGCCATAAGAGTAGTTGTTGGAAAGGAATGTCGAAAAATCCGCCCTGCCCGACTTGAAGGCGGTGGTATTGGCGTTCGCCAGGTTGTCACCGACAACGGCAATCATCTTTTGAGACGCCCCCATCCCCATACCGGCGACACAAATACTGGAATTGAGTCCCAAACCCATGATGGCCCTTTCACGTATGCCGCAATTATTTTGGTTTTCAGGCCGAAAATCGAACACAAGGAAAATCGACGACTGCCGCCCGGCTACCCCTTGAAGCCCGGTCCGCTCCGTTCGCTTTTTTTATCGGAAAAACAAGTATTTTGAGTTTTCCCGGAAACACGCTTCCCGATGGCATCGCCTGCAAAAAAAGACAATTCCGTATTCCCGTATCGACCGTTGGAAAACATTCCAACTTTTTTTCTGATACAGTCCTTAAATCAAACGCATTCGGCCCAAAGTCGTCAAACGCACTATTCTAATGGAAGTGCGGTTGAAATTCCCAAAAACATCGCCGCCGGAGATCATCGACTCTTAACCGTCGACGAGGTGAGCCCAAAAAGATTCGTAAGCGGCAACCATTCGCTCGATGGAGAAATGCTCACGGACACGTCGATGATTTTGCTCTCCCAAGGAGAGACGGACCGTGTCGTCGCCAAGATAACGAAGCCGCGAAATGAGCGAATCACAATCGAAAAGCGTAAAGGATTGCCGTTCCAACAGGTTGGCGAGAATGCCATCACAACCGGCATGTTTTCGCGAAACAAGGACCGGCTTTCGTGCCGCCATCGCTTGCAGGACGACGTTGGGCATCCCCTCCCATCGAGAAGGAAGAACTAAAAGGTCTGAAGCAGTAAGGAGTTCCGGAATGTCGGGACGCCAGCCGAGAAAGTGGATACGATTTCGGAACGGCGCGTACTCATCCTGTGCGATCCGTTCTTTCAATGCTGCGTCTTCCGGCCCCTCGCCGACGAGAAGGAGTTCCCAATCCGGTAAGTGACGCATCCAGACGGGCAACGTCGCCAGGAACCAATCCAGCCCCTTCTGGTGGTGTAACCGACCGATAAAGATCATTTTTTTTGATCCGGGAATGCTTTCGATCGCCGCAGTATCCGCGGGAACAGCCGATTCCAGTGCGCGTACATCAACCCCGTTTTCAATGACGGTTATTTTGCCGGGATCGATCCGACCTTTTTCGACGGTAAATTCAGCCACGTTGGAATTCACGCAAATATATGCATTTGAAAGGTGTTGCGTCATGCGGTCCATCAGCAGATGGCGGCGATTGGCTCCCTCGGCGACGCGTATCCCCGATATGCGGAAAGGGATGCGCACCCAAAAACCTGTTGTCCTGCCGAGAATGTTGGCATGGAAAAGGAACGACTGGAGAAGATGCGGCGATTGGAGAAGAAGGAGCCTTCGAAGTTTGAAGAAACCTTTTATGAGAGACCATTTATCGCAAATATCCAAAAAATAAACGGGTATGCCCGCTTGTTCCAACTCGGGAACGCAGGATTGCTCCTCCCGGACAGGCCGTGATTGAAGTACATAAACGACGGGTTCGAAACGGGTTTTGTCCATCCGAATCGCCAATTCCGTCATGATACGCTCCGCGCCGCCGATATCTAAATCGGTAATACATAACGCGATACGGATTTTGCGGGACGGTGGTATCGACATCAAACGCATCCGGTGAGAGGAAAATCGGCGGTTGCGCCGCACGACACAGTATTGCAGTATTGCAGTATTACCGTGTTACCGTGTTACCGTGTTCATGCGGCGCCCGGCTAACATGGAAGGCAGTATAACCTTCATCAAATACGCAAGCAACAGGTCAAAATAAGTAGAATAAAGCACATGCGTAGTCGGCAAAACAAGTATTTCCGCAAAATTCGGCACAAACTGTGAAATTTCATCTGGAACGTTCCCGAAATTGACATTATAATCATCGGAGACGATCTTCGAAGTTGTATACCGTAAACGGCCTGANNTTCCCGCGAACAATCGCCTGCCGTTCGAATGATTCGCGCAAATGCTTATATTAACAAAAGTTGTGGCAAGTGAGTGCGGCAGGCGGACTTGACCAAATGTCCGTTTCCATCGTGTTTCCCGTATATTTTCAGACCGCGAGGGGACATGAGGATACATAAAGTGCTTCTTCGGTTGCTTGGCCCAGTTTTCTTCAAGGAGAATTCGAACGTGCGTTTGACTCAATTGCGTCGGCTGATTATCGCCCCTGTGTTTTGTTTGCTGGTTGCCGGCTCCTTTCAAAGCATGTTTGCGGCCGATGTGGCGGCAGACCGGCTTTTTCCCGATACGACGAAAGGGTTTTTCTCGATCACGAGTCTGAACACGCTTTCGAAGCAATGGAATAAAACACAGATCGGCAAATTGATGAAAGATGACATGATGCAGCCTTTCGTCAAGGACGTGCGCCGCCAAATCGGCGAACGCTTTACCGATCAATTCGGTATCACGCTCGAAGGCATCGAGGAAATTCCGAGCGGGGAATTGGCGGCCGGCTTGGTTGTTATTCCGGACCTGCCCCCCGGTTTCATTTTCACCATGGATATTTCCGGGCGCGAAGAGAAAGCGAAAGGGTATCTGGATCGTTTGTGCGAACAGTTTGTCGGGGCCGGAGCGACACTGGAAAAAGACACCATCGGTGACGAGGAGCTCGTCATTCTCGATTTTCCCCCGAAAGAGGAAACGGGAAAGCACCGCAAGGCCTATTATCTGATTACGTGTGGTCACTTGATTCTTGCCGACCAGCAACCTCTCCTTGAGTTGTTCGCGGAAAGGCTGAAATCCGGGGTGTTCGCGGATTCGCTTGCCGAGGTTCCCTCTTACGTCCAAATTCAGGAACGGTTGAAAAGCGATTTGCCGAAAGAATCCGAACCGTCTGCACAGGCGGCGGATGAGAGTCAGGCGGACGAGAATGCGGAGGATAAATCCGCGGAAAACACGTCCGATGCGCAAGATATTCAACCGGAAGAGGTTGCACCGCAAGACGGGGATTACAACGTGCCCCTGGTTTGCTGGTATGTCGAGCCTCTCGCCTATGGGAAAGCGATTTCCAATCTCATTCCCAAACCGGAAAAACGGAAAAACAAACCGTTGATCGTCGATGTCCTTGCCGAACAAGGTTTTGACGCGATTCTTGGCGTCGGCGGCGTCGTTTCCATCAAGGCGGAGGCAATGGAATTGGTGCATCGCAATTATATCCTCGCCCCGAAACCGTATCGTTTGGCAATGAAGATGCTGTCTTTTCCGAACGGGGACGATTTCAAGGCGCCGAAATGGATGCCCCGCGATTTGGCCAGTTGTTTTTCCCTCTATGTCGAGCCGCTCGATATCTTCGACAATTTCGGCTCTCTTTTCGATTCCCTGATTATGGAGGAAGAAGGCGTTTGGGAGGATATCATCAAGGGACTGGCAAAAGACCCGAACGGTCCCCGGATCGATATCAGGAAGGAACTGGTCGAACACCTGGGACGCCGCGTCCTGTTCATGTCGAAATACACGCTCCCGATTACGGTGAGCAGTGAATCGCTCGTGGTGGCCGTCGAATTGAAAGAAACGAGTCCCCCGGCGGTCGCCGATGCCTTGGAAAAACTTTTCGCCAACGATCCGGAAATCCAGAAAAGCCTCTACCGGGAAAAGGTGATCTGGCAAAACAAACCGCCGGAGGATATCATCGAACCGGTCAGCTTCGATTCCGGCGTTCCCCCTTTGGGAGGCGGCTTCGGTCCCGCTCCCGTGAAGGAACAGCAAGACGTGAGCGATGTCGACGAAAAACGGAATCCGATTTTTCCGAAAGGCGGCGTCACGGTCGCCAACGGTTGCCTGTTCGTCGGAACCAATGTCGAATATCTCCAGGAAATTCTAGATCGCTTCGACGAGGCGATCGATTCCATCGCCGATGCCGCCGATTACAAAGTCGTCGATCTCGTCTTTTCCGATATGGGCGTTACGCGGGAAAAGCACTGTTTCCAAATGTTCGCCCGGACGGATGAAACGATCCGGCCGACGTATGAATTGATTCGCGAAGGGAAAATGCCGGAGGCCCAGACGCTTCTCGGCAAAATCGTCAACTCCATCGCGACGAAGCCGGACACGCCCAAAGGAACAGTCCGCAAACAACAGATCGACGGGAGCAAGATGCCTGAATTCGAGTCGATCCGGCGCAACTTCGGCCCGGCGGGCATCTACGGAGTCTCCGAAGAAAACGGCTGGTTCATCAAGGGATTCATTTTGGAAAAATGAGCCGCGTCCGGACTTCAGCGTCAAGCCGGGCGGCGTGGTCGCCGGTTTTTTCCGCGTTCGATGTCCGGCCTGAAGATCAATATCATCCGGCATCTCGATTTCCATGGACCTGGCCGTACTTGAATCGCTGTTGAACGATCCGGCCCGCTGTGAGGATTGGCTCCTCGAAACGGGACTCTCCGACGGGAAAAAAGCGTACCGGAACCTGCTTGCCATTATTGAAAGCGGCGTCCAACCCTGCCGCTTGAATGCCCTGCTGCAACACCTCCTGCCGCAGATCCGTTGGGCATCGGACCCCGATATGGCGTTGAACAATCTCTCGCGTTATTTCGAGGCCGTCCTGGATTCCGATGCGGTTCTACGCCTTTTCCACGACGATGCCCTGGCCTTGCCGATCCTGCTGGACATTTTCTCGACCAGCCAATACCTGAGCGACCTGATCATCCGGGAACCGTCGCTGTTTCAAATGGTCCGCCAGACCGAGGGACAGCCGCTCCCCTTTCCGGTATTGCTCAAAGAGCTGCTCGACGAACTTGATTTGAACCAAAAAGACGCCGTCGTTCTTCGAACGCTGCGACGATTCAAACAGCGGCATCTGCTACGTATCGCCTATGGCGACATCATCCGGCGCCAGGCGATCGAAACGGTAACGCGGCAAATATCCTACGTCGCCGACGCGGTGGTTGAAGGGGCGCTGCGTATCGCGGGAAACCGGCTTTTCAACAAACGGGGAACGCCCCGGGGCCCGAACGGTCAGCCGGCCCAGTTTACGGTTCTCGCGCTCGGTAAACTGGGCGGTAAAGAACTGAATTACTCAAGCGACATCGACCTGTTGTTTTTGTACGATATTGAAGGGGACACCGACCGGGGATCGATGCGGAACATGGAGTACTTTGCCGAATTGGGACGCGAAATCGTCCGTCTCCTTTCCGCGCAGACCGATCTCGGACTCGCCTACCGCGTCGATATGCGACTGCGCCCCCACGGGCGCCGGGGCATCCTGGCGATGAGTGTCGCCGAGGCGCTTCGCTATTACGATACGCTCGGCCGGACTTGGGAGCGGCAGGCTTTCATCAAGGCGAGACCCATTGCCGGTAATAAAAAAACCGGCGAGGAGTTTCTCGCCAATCTCCAACCCTGGATTTATCGGCGCTACCTGGGGATCGCCGATATTTCCGGCATCAAGGCCCTTAAGCGCAAAATCGAACGCAGCAATGAAGCCGTGAGCGACGGGACGATCAACGTCAAAACAGGCCGCGGCGGCATTCGGGACATCGAGTTCGCGATCCAGTTCCTCCAATTGCTCAGCGGGGGGGAATTGACGAACATACGGATCGGCAACACGCTTGAAGCGATCAACCGCCTCGAAAAAGCGGGCTGCCTTTCCTACCAGGAAAGCGAAATCCTGTCCGAGAATTACCGTTTTTTGAGGAAAATCGAACACCGCCTCCAGATCATGTTCGATTTGCAGACCCATTCGTTTCGCACCGATATTTCGGAACTTCGCAAACTGGCCCTGCGCATGGGCTACATCGAAGGTTCGGGGCGAACGGTCGTCGACATGTTCAAGGACGCCTATCAACGGAAGACGGAAGCCAACCGGCAAATCCTGAACCACCTCCTGCACGATGCTTTCAGCAACGACGAACGAACGGCCGCGGAAGTCGATCTCATCCTCGATCCTGCGCCCCCCCGGGAAATGATCGACGAGGTCCTCGGGAAACACAAATTCCGCGATGTCGGACAAGCCTATCGTTCGTTGATCGACCTCGAAGAGGAGAAACTCCCGTTTTTTTCCACGCGGCGAAGCCGGCATTTTCTCGCGTCCATCGCCCCGCAGTTACTCGCGGAAATCGCCGGGACGCCCGATCCGGACTCGACGCTCAAGACACTCGCCGGCGTGGCCGACAGTATCGGCGGAAAAGCGACGTTGTGGGAATTGTTCAGCTTCAATCCCCCCTCGCTCCGGCTTTGCGTACGTTTATGCGCTTTCGCCCCGTACCTGACCGATATCCTCAAACGCGATCCCGGAATGCTCGACGGGCTTATGGACAGCCTCGTTTTCAACCGCCTGCCCCGTTTCGAAGAGCTGCAAGCCATGTTGACCCAACTGGTCAAGGGCGCGGAACAATTGGAACCGATCCTTCATGCCTTCAAGAACGACCGCATCCTCGGCGTCGGCGTAAGGGATCTGCTCGGAAAAAGCGATATCCGCGAAACGACGACGGCCATTTCCGATGTCGCCCAAGCCTGCCTGACCCAGGTCGCCCTTGCCGAATTTCGCAACCTGGTCGAAAAACACGGTTGCCCGATGGTCCGGTTCAATCATGTCGATCCGGAAACCGGCAACACCGAACAAATTCCCTTCCTGGGCCGATTCGCCATCGTCGGGCTCGGGAAATTCGGCGGTTGGGAAATGAATTACCATAGCGATCTCGACCTGCTTTTTCTTTTCGACGCCGACGGAACGACCGGCCCGATCGGGTTGGACGAGGAGAACAGGACGTTTTATCCGCTTCCGGACCCGGCGGCGGTCGAATCGATCGATTCGCAGATGTTCTACACGATCCTCGCGCAACGCATCGTCAAACGAACAAGCCAATTCGGCCCCTGGGGAAAACTGTACGAAGTCGATCTGCGATTGAGGCCCATGGGAAAAAAAGGGATGCTCGCCGTTTCGCTCGATTCGTTCAAGCGTTATTTTTCCGACGGGCCGGGCGAACTGTGGCAACGACAAACCCTGTCCAAGGCGAGAGTCGTCTTCGCGAGCGACCGCTATTACACGGTTCCCTCTTCGGTCATCGGGTTATACCCGCTCCCGGAAATTCGCACAGAAATGTCCGACCTGGTTTCGGCGACGCTCCAGTTCGCGTTGCGGTGCAGGAAATGGGAACCGGAGATGGCGATCGCGATCCGCGAGATGCGCCGTCGCCTTGAGGAGGCGAGTACCGAAGACCAGCTCAAACGCGGTCCCGGCGGCATCGTCGACGTCGAATTCATCGTCCAGATGCTGCAACTGAAATACGGGAGCACTTTTCCGGGAATCCGGACGCAAAACACGTTGGCCGCTCTCGAACGCCTCGAATCGGCCGGCGTCCTCGCTTCGGACGACCGGGATGTGCTGGTGACGCGGTATCGTTTTTTGCGGACGATCGAAAGCGCGCTGCGACTGATGAACTTGCCCTCGACCAGCCGATTGCCGGATGACCCGGACCTCCTCGAAAAACTCGCTCAAATGGTCCACATCCTTTCCGGCGAGACGCTCCGTGCCATGGTCGATGAAGCGACCCGGGAAATCGCGACCCGATTCGACCGTATCTTTCAAAAGGCCGCTTCGTAAAGGACACACCGGCGGAAGGGAGAAATGAGCGTGGAGAAATGAGAATTTCAGGCCACACGCGATTCAGCCGTCGCAATAAGGAATCCGCCTGCGTTTCCTCGCCCTGCTCCCCGCTTCCTTCCGCCGCCTACCGTCCTTTGACCGGATCGTTTTCGCAACGTGACGCGAAGCATTCGAGCGTCGGCCAATCGGCGGTAATGCGATCGGCAAGACGGTCCATGGCAAAGCGTTCACTGGGATAATGGCCCGGCAGGAGCAAGGCGAGTCCAAGCGATTCAGCCTCAAGACAGGCGTGAAAACGGGCTTCGCCGAGTACCAGGACATCGGCCCCGTTCGATCGGGCGGTCGCGATGAAATCGTCTGCGGCTCCGCAGCAGACGGCAAGCGTCTGGACCCTGCTCCCCGGTTCACCGACATAATGACAATAGGGAAGCGAAAGACGCTCCTTGAGAAAGTGGACGAGCGAAAGCAACGACGCTGGTTGGGGAAGTTTCCCGATACGACCGGTTCCGACGCCGGGATCTTCTGTATCCGGAACGAGGGGCCGGATTCCGCCCAGGCCGAACATGCCCGCAAGCTGGGCGTTGACGCCGTTGTGCCCGGAATCATGGGCGGTGTGCGGGCTGTAGACGGCGACCCGGCCTTCGATCAGGTTGAGCATCATCCCTCCATCGATACTCCCGCCGACCGGTTCCTTGTCCGGTCCTTCGACGATCCGTTGCATCGCATGAAACGGAAAAGGATGATGCGAAACGACCATGTCGACCCGCTCGCGAACCGCTTCCTCCACGATTCGCGGCGTCACGGTCAAACAGCACATCACGCGCCGCACGATCCGTTCGCTGTCACCGACAAGCAATCCGACATGATCCCATTTTTCCGCCAGTCGTATCGGAAAAAGCGAATCAAGGTAGGCAACCAGTTGAAGAAGCGGAATGGACATGGCAAGAGAAGCGGGGGAACGAAGCAAGGGGTTCCTGCGATCACCGGGGAATGAAACTACTGAAATACCCGATCGTTGTAAATCGCCAACGCCTGGAGCGAAACGGCAAGCGATTCCAATTGGTGATCGGTCAGCATGACGGCGTTCGCAACGGAAGGCACCTGGCCGATTTTCGCCGTGAGCGACCGGACGGCCTCGACCATTTTCGGTTCGGTCAATTCCTTGTCGGAAAGCGAACAGGCCAGGAACCTCATGATATGGCCGCTCGCGTGCAACGTCCCGTAAAAATCGTCGCTTGTTCCCTTGTACAGGAAAAAGTGCGGGTGCCAAAGTCCCTGCTCGTTTTGAATCGACATGACGAACTCATGGTAGGTCAACACCTGTTTTTTCGCCAAGGCGATCGAGGGCGAAAAACGGACGCCGTCTTCCGCGTAAAGCTGGACGGCGGAGGTGAGCCCGAGGAGCCAGTCCGTCACGTCGCTCGTTCCCTGGTCGATCGAACGGTTCAATTCGGAGGCGACCATTTTATCGATCGACCACATTTCGCGGCGATCGTTTCTCCATTGATCCTTCGCATGGGCGTAAAACGAAAGACCGACGAGCGTCAGGGCCATGTTCGCATCGGCGCGACAGGCCGCTTTTTCCGATTCAACCAGGTCGGCGATCCGGTACGAAGCCCCGTCGACTTTCATTTCGTAGTCGTCCAAAATGTTCGACATGGCTAGGAGCGAGAGAAACTGCGAGGGTTTGCTTTGATATCCGTGCCCGAGCCGGGCGACCACTTTTGTCCCGTTCGACCGCAACAATGTCTTGCCCCCGCACGGATAATTCCAGCACAGGCTGCCGATCGTATAAATGTAACTCCCCTTGGTCGCGTCCCCTTTGCGTGCCGGTTCGCCGGAAGCCTGGAAAACCATCGCCTCCGCCCCGTAAGGCAACGCCATGACCATCAGGTCGCCGGGCGTGTTGCTCGTCATGGAAATCCCGCGTTTCGAGTTCGCGCTCATGACATTTTTCAATTGATCCTTGAGCGCACTCATGCTTTCCGAAAGCGCGGGAGAGCCGGCGGGGGAACCCGTTTT
>DOMV01000158.1:0-1359 GCA_003509805.1 Planctomycetaceae bacterium | reverse complement strand
CCCAATTCGTGTTCAGGTTGAAACGCAACCGTTCCGGGAGTGTGGTGGCGACGACGCTCGAATTCGCCGCCGGCCCCGTTGTTTCTTCGGTCGTTTCCCCGCCCGGGATTTCCATTCTCGGGCTGCTGAAAACCGGCTGTCCCGGATCGAGCGATTCGAAATCGTCCGTTTCCGAATGCGTGTTCGGATTCATGGATTCCGACTGTTTCCCGTGTAAACGAGAGACCAGGCCGGGGATTTCGTCCGGTTCCAACGTTCCGTCGAACGATTCGGTGATTGATTCCGCAATCGTGACGACCGACTCTTCCGCGGTCAGGTAAAACGTCATGCCCGAAATCGCGATCGCCGTTCCGAACAAGAACGCCGTCCATTTCTTCGTGTAATCCTTCGTGCAATCCATTGCGTGGGGCCTCCAAAAAAGGGGTGGGGAGGTATTGGTCTTGAGGTTGACAATCGAACGTGAAGCGGTGTTGTGGGAAGGGCGTCTCACTATACCGGAAACCGTTACTTGCCGGATACGGTGGAATTGTTACTGACCTTCGGGTTGGCATTTCCGAGTACCGGAACACTCCCGATCTGTTGCTGTCGGGCCGGCTGCGACTGCCGATTCCTCACTTGCTGTTGCTGCTGCTGTTGTTGACGCTGATGCTGGTACCACAGTTGCCGTTGTTGTCGGGTAATCGGTTTCTTCTCGGCAATGAGCCCCTTGATGACTTCGATCGCTTCCTCGCGTTCCTTCATCTCGACGGCCAGCTTTGCTTCACGTTCTTTCGCCGCCGCCGCCTGGGCGATCCGTTCGGCTTCCGCTTCCGATTCGAGCGGACGGTCGATCAGGAAACCGCCGCCGCTGCCGNNGCTGCCGCGTTGCACGTACGAATTATTCGCCGCACCGCAACCGTAGGAGTCTTTGCCGCCGTAATCGACAAGGAAACTGAAATTGCTGCCGCAGTTGGAAGGCGAGTGATAGGAAATTCCGCCGCCGGCGTACGCCTGGTTGCGGCCCATGTATTTCTCATCGCCGCCGTAATCGAACAGGACGCCGATACTTCCCTCCGCACCACAACCCTGGGTCATGCCTCCGCTCGACGAAAAAACGTCGTTTCCGTTGAAATCGCAAAGCCAGCCGATGGAAAGGTCCCAAGCCATGCCGGTCCCCATGATCGTTCCGCCGTAAAGATCGTTCCCCTGGTCGTCGATCAGGAAGCCGAGCGCGTAATGGCAGCCGAAACCGTTGATAAACCGGGTCCATTTCGATTCACGCCGGGGCTGTTCGTTGTATCCGAGCTGGGTCGAGCCCATCCGTTTGTCGTTGCCGTCGAAATCCCGGGCGATTCCGACGCCGAGCCAGTAACCGCCGCC
>DOMV01000213.1 GCA_003509805.1 Planctomycetaceae bacterium | reverse complement strand
CGGATTTTACGGCGATTCAAGGGCGAATCGTTCCAAAAAGATTTGCTCGGTTCGGAAACCGGCCCTTTGAAATATCTCGCCAACGTCAACGTCCTCACGACCGGCTTCGATGCTCCGAACGTCGATTGCGTGATTCTGCTCCGACCGACGGCGAGTCCCGGCCTGTATTACCAGATGGTCGGTCGCGGCTTCCGGCTCCATGAAACGAAGAACGATTGTCTCGTTTTGGATTACGGCGGCAACATCCTGCGGCACGGCCCCGTCGACGCGATCCAGATCGGCGAAAAACAATCCAAAGGCGGCGGCAACGCCCCGGCGAAGGAATGTCCCGAATGCCTCGCGTTGATCCATGCCGCCTTGCGGACCTGTCCCGACTGCGGTTACGAATTTCCCGAGCCGGAAAAGGAAAAACACGACGACCATGCTTCCAACGAAGGCGTTCTCTCCGGTGAAATCACAGATACGGAATGGGATGTCGAGGAAGTCCATTATCACGTTCATACCCGGCGGGGTGCTGCGGAAAGCGATCCGCGAACCATGCGGGTCGATTATCGTGTCGGGTTCAATCAGTATCAATCCGAATGGGTTTGTCCCGAGCATTCGGGCTGGGCGCGTAAAAAGTTCGAGAAATGGTGGTCCGACCGGTCCAACGATCCGCCGCCGGACAGCGCCGAAGACGCCGTCAAGTTGGCCGATGCTGGAAGTCTCTCGATTCCGGTGAATATTGTCGTTCGAAAAATCGGCGGCGAAAAATTCGACCGGATCATCAAATACACGTTGCCGCCCGAAAAACCGCCCGCCGTCGGCGAACTTGTCGAAACGGACATGTCGCTCTGTGAAAAATGTCTCAACAGCGGTTACGACGACGGATTCGAACTCGTCTGCAAAAACGGCTGGAAGCCCGGCGGCGATTGTTCCCACTTTGAGGGCGTTACGGAAAACAATCCAGACACGGACGACGTACCATTCTAACCCTGAAAATCATGAACACGACTTCCGACCATTCCGGTTTTTCTCCGTGGCAGTATTTCGAACTGCTCTTCGCATTATTCCTCGGCGTCCTGACCGTTGCCACGATCAAAGGATGCCCTTTTTGACCGTAAAGGTTTTTTCATGACCCCAAAAATACAAACGAATCTTTCCGTGTGTCTGGCAGACATCCATTATCCGTTCAGGAATACGACGGCGGTCAAAATGGCCGTTGATTTCATCAAGGAGCAGCGACCCGGACGAATTCACCTGCTCGGCGATCTGTGCGATTTTGTACAAATCAGTCGCTTCGACAAAGACCCGACTCGCAAGGACAATCTTCAGGACGAGCTTGATGCCGTGCGAGACTGGCTCGTCGAACTCCGCGATGCGGCTCCCAAGGCGAAAATCATCTATTCCGAAGGTAATCACGAATACCGCCTGAAAAAATACCTCATGTCGGAAGCGAAGGCGCTCGCGGGACTCCGGGCATTATCGCTCGAAAAACTGCTCGGGCTCGATTCCCTTCGAATCCGCTTTCAGCCCCAGGATCGACCTTATCGGATCGGCCACCTGCTTTTCACGCACGGCCAGTTCATCTCGCGCTGGTCGGCGATGTCGGCCAAACGTCATTATGAACAATACGGATGCTGCGTCATTCACGGCCACACGCACAGGCTCGGCGCCTTTTATCATTCCGATATCGATTCTTGTTACGGTGCCTGGGAGGCGGGTTGCCTCTCGACGTTGATACCGGACTACGTGACCGCGCCAGACTGGCAGAACGGATTCGCCGTCGTCAACCACAGTAAAAAATGTTTCAGCGTTGAATTGGTCGCGATCATTAAAAACCAATTCTGGTTCCGGGGGCGTCAATACGGGCACCGGCGCGCGACCCCGTCCGGTATCGTCGAAGATTTGACCTGAAATTCCTCTCCCCTATTCGTCATGACATCACCTGAATCCGATAACGTGTACAAAAGAAACGGCTATGAAAGCCGCAAGGATTACTTGAAAAATCTGGCCGACGAGTACGGCCTGCCTTACCGTACGGTCGTCGACGTGGCCGAAACGCTTGGTCCCGAAGAGGACTTCGACGCATTGGTCACGACCTTGAGCGATCTGGAATAACAACAACTTCATCAATATCCTCTATCCGTCATGAATCTTCTCGAA
This sequence comes from Planctomycetaceae bacterium, assembly GCA_003509805.1. GTDB lineage: Bacteria > Planctomycetota > Planctomycetia > Pirellulales > Thermoguttaceae > UBA8133. The sequence goes on along the minus strand of DOMV01000213.1, from coordinate 2,426 downwards.
GAAGCCCTGAAACTGGCCGAACTCGGCTATCTCGTTTTTCAATGCGTCCCGCAGGGGAAAATGCCTTTTACCCAGACGGCGCCCAACGGCTGCAACTCCGCGACAAGCGATCCGGAAATCGTTACACGCTGGTGGACGCAATATCCCGACTGCAATATCGGGATCAAATGTGAAAACCTGCTCGTCCTCGACCTCGATTCCAACACCGAACTGAACGGGCCGAGTGATGTTCGTAAGATCGCCGACGAGGTCGGTGTTTTGCCGAGCGGACCGCTTGCCCGGACTGGCTCCGGCGGCTGGCATCTCTTGTTCGCCCGACCGAAAGCGGATATCGTCGGCTCGAAGCGGATCAAATGGCGCGGCGTGAAAACCGGGATCGACGTCCAGGTCGGCAATCAATATATCGTTGCGCCGCCGTCGATGCATCCGAGCGGAGTCCGCTATCAATGGCATGTGCCGCCTTGTTCCGTCGACGAACTGCCCGAACTCCCGGACGCCTGGATCGAACGGGTTTTGCCAAAGCGAAAGCAGGATGCCCCCGTTTCGCCCACGTCGCCGACTGTCGCGTTTTCGGAGCCGGGTTCGTCCTATGGCCTGGTCGACCGCTGCCGGGCTTATGTGGCCGCTATGCCGCCCGCCGTGCAAGGCCAGGGAGGGCATACCGCTCTTTTGAAGGTCGCCAATGTGATCTTTCACGGCTTCGGGTTGTCGGAATCCGAAGGCTGGCCGATCATGCTCGAATACAATTCCCGCTGTCTGCCGCCCTGGGATTTGAACGAGCCGGTCGACGAAAAGGATTTTCGCCGAAAAATGAAACAGGCCCGCGACAAGCCGACGACCGAATATCCCTTCGGTTTTTACCGTGATTCCTGCGATATGCCGAAAACCAACGTCGACATTTCCTTTCTGATCGAAAATCTTTCACGCAAATCGCCGAGCATCGTTGCCGTCGAGGAGGACGACCAGATTCCCGAACACCTCGTTTTCGTGCCGGGATTCATCGAAAAGATCGTCCGCTTCTGCATGGAAGCCGCTCCGCACCCGAACCGGATGCTGGCGTTCTGCGGAGCATTGGCGTTGATGTCGTTTCTCATCACGCGCAAAGTCCAGACCCGGAGCGGAATCAGGCCGAATCTGTACATTATCGCCTTGGCCGGGTCGGGGACCGGCAAGGATTTTATCCGCAAAGTGAACAATTACATCCTCGAAATGACCGGGCAGGCCGAGATGATCGGTGAAACCATCGCGTCCGGCGAAGGACTCGAAGAGGAAATCCTGGCCAACAAGAAAAAATTCTACCAGACCGATGAAATCCAGACGCTGTTCGCCGAGATCGCCAGCGGGAAGGAATCGCGATACAACAATGTCGTCGCCTTTCTGCTGAAAGTGTACACATCCGCCGACAGCACCATCGTCAGACGCACGAAGGTCGGCGACGGCCGGAAATATCAAGGGCCGACGACCTGTAATCAGCCGGGTTTGATCCTGTTCGGAACCAGTATTCCGAGCTTGTTTTTCGATGCCCTGACGCCCCGGCTCATGCTGACCGGACTCGGTTCGCGTTGCCTTTTCATCGGCGGCGACCGGCGGCAGCCGCATAATCCCGATGCCCGCGATTACAAAAAACTGCCGAAGGAATTGATCGAAACCGCTCGCTGGTGGGCGGAGTTCCAGCCGCCCGATCCGGAAACCGGCAAAGTCGGCAATTTGTCGCACGAGAATCCAACCCCGGTCGAACTTCCGATCACGGACGAGGCCGACGCGATCCTGAACGCGCTCGGCGAACGAGCCGACCTCGCCTATTCGCAGACGGACGACCCGATAGAACAGGTCCTGTGGACTCGCGTGTACGAAATCGCCAGCAAGCTCGCCTTGATCTACGCCTGCAGCGCCGACCATGAACATTCGGTGATCGACGGCGATGCCGCTCGTTGGGCGTCCGAGTTTACCGATTGGGTCATTCGCCAGATGATCCGGCTCACCCAACGTAACGTCGCCGATTCGCCCTTTGCCAAGCTCGCGCTGCGGGCCGAGGCGATTATTCGGCGAAAAGGCGGTGTCGTTACCCGGAGCGAATTGTCCCGGTCGCTTCAGACCCGGCCTCGCGAATTGGATGAAATTGTCCAGAAAATGATCTGCGAAGACGTGATCGAAATCGGGATGAGAGAGGGAACCGGAGGCCGAAGCGCCGTCGTCTATCGGTTGATCAAATGACGATTCCCGCCGCCGAAATTGCCCAACTTCATGCAAGTCCCGCTACTTGAAAGAAGTCCGGAATTTGGAGAAATCGGCCTCGAAAAAGCCCGTTTCGACCCTTCTTACATGGTTTTTACATGTAGTCCAACTTGCATGAAGCGCCCCGGAATTTGTAGGCTCAAACGCCTTTTTACATATAAAAAGAGATACCCCCCCTTACTCTATTATTT
>DOMV01000201.1 GCA_003509805.1 Planctomycetaceae bacterium | reverse complement strand
GAGTTGTTCGATCCGAAGATTCAGACGGGACATTTCGGCGACCATCTCGTCGAACGCCTTTTGTCTGGCGGCGTCGGACTCCAGGAGCGCAACGACAATGGACTTGAGTTGCGTGGGATCGTCGGGAAGATGATTCGGATCAAACGTCATGAAACGTATGATAACACGAACTCCCGGAGGGCGCAACGGTAATCTGTGAGGATTACGCCGTTTTTTGAGAAAATCTTTTTCGGTGGGGCAATTGGGAGAGGTCGACCCCTTCGAGGATCATCGACAAGCCGCTCCGGGTGATCTCGATGGAAGGGACGCCTTCTTTTTGAACGGGAAATCGGAAGGTGCCGGATTCCAAACGCCGGAACCATATCGCGAAGCCGTCGCCGTCCCAGTACAATATCTTCAAGAGCGTTCGGTTGCGATTCAGAAAGACGAACAAATGACCGGTCAGCGGATCGTCGCCAAGCTCGTTGCGGACGATGCCGATCAGTCCGTTGAACGACTTGCGCATGTCGATGGGCGACGTGCAAAGCGAAATGCGCGTGTTGGGCGGTATGCTCAGCATCCTACCGATCAAAATTCACGCAACAANNTGGGCGGTATGGTCAACATGAGGTCAGCGCGGTAAGAAGTTCGACGAGCGATTGCGAAGAAAGATCGCCGAGGCGTACGGTGAAACCGTTGGGCGTTACGATTTCGACGGAAACGGACTTGGCGTCGACGAAATGGACGGGAATGAAGGTCGCCGGTCGTGGCGAGTCCGACGGCGGATCGAGTGATCGGCTTCGATGTTTTTTGACCCAGGAATGAATGGTGAAGACGGAACAACCGACTTCACGAGCGACCTCGGTAGCGGGAATGTGGGAAGTGAGCACAAGATCGACGGCCGCTTCGCGGACGTCGTCGGAGTAATGAATGCGTGGCATGACGGATCGGCGGAGAGATGTGAGACGAATTCGATCCGACAATCGGATTGATCATGTCGCCATTATCCCGCCAAAAGAAAATCAGGCAACAATGCGATTGCTGATGGAACTGTTACCCGCAGCTTGCATGTCATGGCATGTTCGCCGGAATGACTAGTGGCCATGTGCTATATTATTGTGCAACATCTATTTTTCTTCTCTATCTTGTCGTCGAGGGTTATCATAAGTAATCTTCCAATAATAATAATGAAAAAAAAGAAAACAAAATATCTTATAATGTCGAAATACACTTCACTCTCGAAATATGGAAATTTCCTAGAAAATAAATAGCAGCTTGTTATAATATTGGCAAGCATCACCATCAAGCCGGTTGCAACTCCAGTCAAGATTGATGTAATTACTCTATATTTTATCGACTTGCTCGCCAAGTGCCTTTCCAGAACGAAATTCAAGGCAACATAAATGGCTGCGGTTATATAGAATGCAATTTTCCAATCAAACATAAATGCTGCTATTGTAATTGGTTCCAAGCGAAGCCATAACGATGTAAACGTGCCTTGATTGTAATTAGTGATTTTGTTGTTTATGTCGCCAGACATATATATCCTCCAGGTTTAGAGCGCAAGGGCTTGAAGTAAACATCACGTCTCGCATGTATTTTAATGCCCATGGTTCAAATTGTTTATTCTTACTGTTCTTTGGTTTGCTGGAATTCTGTTCCTGACGTCGTTAAACTCAATCTGAGCTTCTTGTTCGTTCAGTGTCCCCTGTTCACTCGTTATGTGCTGATATTCGCCAAAGAGAACAAGAGCACCTTCTAGGGGATTTTCCAGATAATCTTCACTTACATAGATTTTTCTTGCCCCTGCAAAATTCAATCCAGCCGTAGACGTACCGCCAGGTAAAACAAAAACATCAATACTTCGAGGATTTTCTTCGAGTTTATCAGCAAGCTCTGTCATTCTCGTACCATTGAAAAATGGTCGCCTCATTTCAGTAATTGCCGTATTTAATGTCTCTTGGTCCATGGGGGTGCTGGACAAACCACTCCTTAAAGCAATTCCTGATGGAGTACAAGCCGTCCAATACAAACCCAGAATAAGTCCAATTAGGGTAAGAACCGCTAAAGCTTCGACTACAGTAAATTCACCATTCGGATCTTTGTAGTTTAGGGGATCACCGTGGCAGTAGAGATAATTATGTAGGCTCTGCGGATCGTTGAGGTTGCCGAAGAAGGGATCGAGCCGGTTGAAGGTTCCCGTCGCGGGATCGTAGTACCTTGCCCTCAAATACTGCTGTCCGATCTTGGCGTCGAACTGTTCGCCGCTATAGAGGAACTCCGTCAAGGCGTCGGCAGGATTGAAACCGATCGCCTGACCGTAAGCGTCGTAAGCGAACAACTGGGCGATCGCACCGGCAACGTCCATCAGAACCCGCGTGCTTCCGTGACCGTCAAAGCCGAACCAGAGTTCCGATTTCACCCCGTTTTTAACGGTTTTTTGGCTGATTCGCTGGTGTCCGATAATGTTTGTTATGGTCGGTCATAAAAGGATTTTCGTAATTGCAACGAATAAAACAAACATCATGTTTGAAACCTTCGTTACAATTACAGCGACCGGAAAACGGCAAAAACACTGAGCAATGCGCGTGCCGAAATGACAAATTATCAAAGAGCAATTTCTCTTGATTCTACCCAAAAACCGCCTTGATTTCAATCGAATTTCATAAAAAATCTCGGAAGAAAATATTGGCATGGTTTTTGATTGCCAACAAGTATCCGTCGATCTTGAGTTCAATTCGTTTCCCGGCTTTGTTCAGGAGCGATATACATCGGAAGCGTGAAACTGTAGAGCCGGGTCGAGACGTCCGCGACCCGCGCGGAAAACGAGCCGAGATAGCCTTTCAGGATCAATCCCCCGCCGAGCGTGATTTCGATCGGATCGTTCTTCGACGGATTCGACACGCGATTCGCCCTGTACCATTTCAAGACCCGTTCGAAGCCCGTTGTCTGATCGTTGAAATTGTACGTATTCGATTCGCCCTGAAATTCGCCTTGGCAGAATCCGGAAAACGCCAATCCCGAAACGGTCATCGAACCGACCTTATCGCCGGGAACGTGCATGTAGATATGGCCGTCGGCGGCGTACATGACGTTCGCGTTGGCGGCTTCCTCGATTGGGTGATCCGTGACGATCGCGCGGCAACTGGAGGCTCCGGCGTTCTTTTGCGAAAAATCGCCGATGCTGATGACCGAAAGGATTCCGCCCGGCGAGACGTTGAAAAAGCCGGTCGCGATTCCGTTTCCGTTTTGAAATATCGTAACAGACATGTTTTTATCGTTGCTCCGAAGTTCCGTTCCTGTGGCCGCGTCCGACCGATTCGACGACGACGCTGCCGTTTTTGAGGTCCATGCTGTCGACTTTGAAATGGACCGTATCGGCATGGAGCGTACATTCCCGCGCGGTGAAACCTGAACCACCCGGGCCGGTCGGCAAGGGCGTTCCGCTCGTCCGGGAAATCGCCGGGGCGTCCGGTCGATGATCGACGATTTTAAAATCCCGGTCAGGGGTGTCTTGTCCCCGATCCGAATCGATGCTCGCCGTTCCGGCCGCGAGGTCGTCGATTTGGAGCGTCGGGTTTATTCGTATCCGTTCCACGGATGANNAGGTCGTCGATTTGGAGCGTCGGAGGTTCGGTTCTTTCCGGCTTTTTGCGGAGCGGCGCATCGAGAGAAGGGAGTTCACTTCGCAGCGGTTTCAAGGATGATTGGCCGATCCGGCGGGGATGTTCTTCCGTTTCCCGGACGGTTGGACCGGGTCGATGCGACTTTTCGCCTGGTTCCGGTATTTTTTCCGTCGACGGCGACATGGGAGAAAGTACCGGACTTGGAAAACGAGCCGGGACTGCTGAATCCGTCTTCGCCGGAGAAACGGCGTCAGACGATTCGCCGGTGATCGATGTCGGTCGGCCTTCGATCCGTGTTGCCTCTTTCCCGGCGACGACCGGAGGAGTCATTCCGGTCCGGGACGGTTGTTTTGAGGGCGACTCTGGGACCGCTTGGACGGGAGCGGTCGCCCTTGGTATCTCGACGGCTCTCTTTGCGACGGCCCGGACGGGCATGTTGAGTTCCTGTCCGGTCCCGGCATCGTAGATTCCGGCTCCGATTCGGACCTGCCGGATGTCGGTTGAATCGGTTGTGGTTTCAAGCGGTTCTTTTCGGGGAACAGGCGTGACGACGACCGGATCACCAAACCGGTCTTTCCGTACCGGCTCGGCCGTTTTCATGTCGACGATTTGAACACCCGATCCGCCCTGTTCGTTGAAGGTCTCCTTGAGCGTTTGAGCGGCCCGATTTTGGGCATCCGTTTTCTTTCGGATCAGTTCTTGGATATACACGTCCATCTCGCCCTGCTCGGCGGCGGGGAGCGATTTAGCGGCTTCCCGCATGGAACCGATCAC
>DOMV01000091.1 GCA_003509805.1 Planctomycetaceae bacterium | reverse complement strand
TTGAAGCGACGGAAGAAGGAGGAGTAAATTCGACCAACGCGCCCGGCGGAGTTCTCGACTGTGTTCCAACAGAAGGGATTTCGCCGGGCGTTGTTTTGTTTCTTGGCATAAAACGGCCCACACGGGCAGTCGGCGGCAGTTCGACACAAAGGCCAAGTCTTTTCATTCGTCGCTGCACGGCCCAAAACCGGGCGTTTGGAACGGCATTTTTCCCTTTGCCCGACTTTGCAAAACCGCACTCATGCGATAAAATATCAACGTCGCCGTGATTTGGTCGTTTCACCGGGAAATAGTGGTTCCATGCTTCGTCTCAAGGTCTTCGTCAGTTCCGTTCAAAAAGAATTGCAGGAGGAACGTGCCGCCATCGGGAGCCTGCTGACGACCGATCCGTTTCTCAATCAATGCGTCGTTCCCCGGATTTTCGAGAAGTACCCTGCACCACTTCGGCCCGATCCGAAGGCGTACTTGCAATTACTCAAGACCTGCCATATTTACGTTCTCATTATCGGAAACGAGTATGGTTTGGTTCGTGAGGATGGACTTTCGGCAACGCATCAGGAATACCGACTTGCCAAGGAACGGCAGCTTCCCTCGTTGATTTGCGTTAAATCCGTTACCGATACACAGCGTGAACCGGAAACGGATCGGTTCTTCGACGAAATCAAAGCTGACAATCACACCTACAGCCGATTCGATACCGTTGAAAATCTTCAGCAAGTCGTCCGGGAACGATTGATCGAATATATTCAAACGACTTTCGATACCCTGCCGACGCCACTGCAAAACGATCAGGCGAAGGATTTGTTTCGGATCGCCGCTCCTTTTGAACGCAAACATATCGACCATTTGGCTTGGGGTGATTTGAATTACGATCTCGCGCGGCAGTTGGCGGCTCTTGCCGAGGAAAAATCGCCGGAGCAGTTGACCGACGAGGGAATGCTTGACGCGTTGCAATCGCGAGGCTATCTCTGGTTTGATATGCTCAAGAATGTTGACCGTCCGACCATCGCCGGATCGCTCTTGCTGGCGAACGCGCCCTCTAAAGCCTTGCCGCAGGCCCGAATCCAGATGGACGCCTTTGCCGGAACCGAGCCGGATGCGAGTCCGCTGGACAGTGTGATCGACGATTTGCCACTCCCGTTGATTGTCGACCGAGCGATTGCGTTTGTTCGACGTAATACCCGCAAACCGATGATCATCCAAGGATCACGCCGTGTCGAGAAAGACGCCCTGCCGCCGGAAGCAATCCGCGAGGCGGTTGTCAACGCCGTTGCCCACCGGGACTACGAGGTGAGCGGAGCCAAAATCGTTCTCGAACTTTTTGCGGACCGCTTGGTCGTTTCCAGTCCTGGACTCCCACCGGGCGGCCAATCGATTGAAACGATTCGAGCCGGAAAAGCCCGGTCACGAACCCGCAATCCGTTGATCGTTCAGGGATTGACCTTCCTCGGTTTCATGGAGGAACGTGGCAGCGGTATCCGCCGTATCCGTGAGGCTATGACGAAAAACGGCTTGGGCGAACCGAAGTTCGAATTGGTCGGCGACGAATTTACAGTGACACTGGAGCTTTCAACGGAAGGTCTGAATGAAACGAAAGAGGGGCAATCTTCAAACCTTTCCATGAACGAACGGATGGTCTTGGATTTCGTCAGGGAGAATGGTTATGGCACAACGTCCCTATGCGTGGAACGCACAAAATTGAGCCGTGGTACGATTACCGGGATGCTGAAACGGCTGGTCAATGAAGGCTTTCTTACGATGGAGGGGACGGGGCGTGGAACCCGGTATATGGTGAAGGATTAGGCGCAAATTGAGCGTAAATTAGGCGTAAATGATCGTAACTAAGCGCAAACAGACGCAAATGGACGCAAATAAATACATTTTGATCGGCATCCCGAATTGCGGAAAATCGACGCTTGGACGGCGAGCGGCAGACGCTCTGGGCTGGCCGTTTTACGATACGGATTTAATGGCTTGTGAAAAATTGGGAATCAGAAACGCGTTGGATCAGTTCAGGGCAGCTTTCAATGGAAGTATCATGACGGCGCAACGGGCGGCCGTTATTGAACTTGCCGGACTCAACTCCGCCGCTGTCATCGCCACCGGTGCCGAAGTTGCTTTGATGCCCGGCTGTGCCACCCAGTTGCGTCGCATGGGGGCCATTATCCATATCCGGCGAGAACAGGAACACATCCTTTCGAATATGGCGAACGACGGTGAGCCCCGACTGGTTCTGCGTAACAATACGGATGGAACGGAAGTCGTTATGCGAGAAGAAGCGGTGAAACTTTACGCTCGAGAGCTTTCGCAATATGAGGTATTGGCGGACTGGACGCTCGACAACAATGAAAGCGAAGACGCCGGTCTTGAAAAATTGATCGCGCTAATCAATGATCTGGAAATCAAGTCAACACAACCATAAAACTTGTGCGTCCTGACGCCAAGAACCAGAGGTCAAAAAGACCGCAGGCGGAAACCGTGGGTATTGACGAAACTCATTGCCAATTCACGACTTGCGACTTCGTAACGATAATAGGCGTTCTCAAAAAGTCAGTGGGGCCAAGAAA